>JAGLRY010000158.1 GCA_023135995.1 Candidatus Aminicenantota bacterium
TGCCCTATCGTCCCTATGTTTAAATGCGGCTTCGTCCTCTCAAACTTTGCTTTAGCCATCTCCTTACCTCCTTATGCTTTGATAGTGAAAAGTAAAAAGACAAAAGTGAAAAGATCGAATTGTTTGAGAAGCTTTGCCTTCATTTTTAGGTCTCCACTTTCACTTTTTCTATTTCTCACTTTCACCTTTTTACTTTTTACTTTTCTCTTTGAACTCTTTCCATATTTGTTTATACACATTACGCTTAGCATATTCCTATTAATGAAGAGGTGCTCGACCCTCAATCCGCGCAATGATCCCTTTGCTCACCTTCGGAGGGACGGACCCATACCTCAAAAATTCCATGGAGAACACACCTCGCCCTTGGGACAGAGTCCTTAAGATCGTTGCGTATCCAAACATCTCAGCCAGTGGGACATGCGCCTTCACTTGACGAGATCTTCCGCTCATCCCCATCTCCTCGATCTTACCTCGCCTGGCATTGATATCACTGACAATATCTCCGATGTATTCATCGGGGCAAAGGACGACAAGACTCATGATGGGCTCGAGAAGCACCGGACTGGCTTTCGCAGCCGCTTCCTTAAAAGCCAGCGAACCCGCTATCTTGAACGCAATGGGTGTGGAATCATCCTCATCAAAGGATCCGTTTATAAGAGTGATCCTCACATCCGCGACCGGGAAACCTGCCAGGATTCCCGCTTCCATTGCCTCCCTGACACCATCCTCGATGGAGGCAATGAACTCATCCGGGATCACGCCCTCTTTTATTCTGTCCACGAATTCGAATCGCTGCCCTCTCTCCATGGGTTCAATATTAACGATGCAATGGCCGTATTGTGTTTTGCCCCCAACCTGCCGAGTATACTTACCCTCGCCCTGTGAAGGCACGGTGATGCTCTCTTTATAGGCCACTTGCGGTCTGCCCAGATTGGCTTTTACACCGAATTCCCTCGCCATCCGGTCCATGAGTATCTCAAGATGAAGCTCGCCCATCCCGTGGACCAGGGTTTGGCCTGTCATAGGATCGGGCAGCACTTTAAACGTGGGGTCCTCTTTAGTTAATTTTTGGAGAGCTTCAGCCAACTTTACGTGTTCACTCCGCGATTTTGGCTCGATATGCGCTGCAATAACAGGCTCTGGGAACTTTATAGTTTCAAGCACTATGGGTCTATTCCTCGCACAGAGTGTATCACCGGTAGAAAGGCTTTTCATAGACCCAAAAGCGACAATGTCACCCGCATACAATTCCTCGACGTCCTTCCTCTTGTTCGAGTGCATTTCCAGCACGCGCGTGATACGTTCTTCCTTTCCTTTGGTCGAGTTGAACACAGAAGAGCCCACACGCGTCTTCCCTGAATAGACACGGACAAACGAAAGGGTGCCGACATAAAGATCATTCATGATCTTGAAGACGAGTGCAGAAAATGGCTCTGAATCCGAAGCATTCCGCGTTTCTTCTTTCCCCGTTCGTGGATGATGCCCCATAATAGAAGGGATATCGACTGGAGAAGGCAAGTAGTCCACAACGGCATCGAGCAGGGGATGGACACCTTTATTTTTGAATGACGCGCCAAAAAGAACGGGCACAAATTTCAAAGCAATCGTCCCTCTCCGAATGGCTTGCCGGATCTCTTCTGGAGAAATGTCCGCTTCATCCAAGTATCGTTCCATCAGTGCATCATCGATATCGCTCAGTTGCTCCAGCATCTCACCACGCCTTCTCTCTGCTTCTTCCTTGTTTCCTACAGAAACCTCTCTGACATCATAGGTGGATCCGAGGAGGTCTTCTCCCCAGTCGAGCTCTTTCATCTCAATAAGATCTATCACACCCCTGAAATTCTCCTCACTTCCCAGAGGCATCTGGATTACCAGAGGGTTGGCCGATAATTTTTCTTTCATCTCTTTGAAGGCTTTCTCCGGATTCACACCGATTCTGTCCATCTTATTCAGATACACAATTCGAGGGACATTGTACCTGTCAGCCTGTCTCCAAACGGTCTCAGACTGTGCTTCTACACCTCCCACGCTACAGAGGATGATGATGGCACCATCGAGGACTCTCAGAGAACGTTCAACCTCAACTGTAAAATCCACATGACCAGGGGTATCGATGATGTTGATTCGGCAATTATTCCAGCTGCAAGTGGTTGCAGCTGAAGTGATGGTTATTCCCCTCTCCTGCTCCTGAGCCATCCAATCCATGACAGCAGTGCCTTCATCCACTTCTCCTATCTTGTGAGTGATTCCCGAGTAGAACAGGATGCGCTCTGTAGTGGTAGTCTTCCCCGCATCGATATGTGCCATGATACCGATATTTCTGACATGTTCGATAGGTATTCCTCGTTCCAACTCTGCACTCCATTTTGGTCTTCGTAAAAAAATCCTTAATCAGGGAATCTACCATTTATAATGGGCAAAAGCTCTGTTGGCATCTGCCATCTTATGTGTATCTTCTCTCTTTTTTATCGCTCCACCACGGTTGTTGGCGGCATCCAAAATCTCAGTCGAAAGCTTGTCAATCATGCTTTTTCCCGGTCTTTCCGTCGCATAGCGAAGGATCCATCGAACCGCCAGTGACGTGGCTCGGTTGACAGAGACTTCGATCGGGACCTGATAGGTTGCTCCTCCAACCCTCCGAGATTTCGTCTCCAGGGAGGGTCGTACGTTTTCCACCGCCTTTTCGAACATTTTCAGGGGGTCTTCCTTCGCCTTCTGCTTCACCTGTTCCATCGAACTGTACACGATTCTTTCAGCCAGGCTCTTCTTCCCTTTTTTCATCACAGCATTGATGAATTTTGAGATGAGCGTGCTGTTATAGAAGTGATCGGGATTCAACTTCCTCTTCTTGATTGTTCCTCTTCTGGGCATGTGTGGCTCCTCTAGCTAGCGCTCCGTCTCTCCTTAGGCCTTTTACTACCGTATTTAGATCGGCTTTTCATCCTCTCTGCCACTCCTTCACAATCCAAGGAGCCTCGGATCACATGATAGCGGACTCCAGGTAAGTCCTTTACCCGGCCGCCCCTTATCAGAACGATCGCGTGTTCTTGGAGGTTGTGGCCGACTCCCGGAATATATCCTGTAACCTCTATGTTGTTCGTCAGCCTGACTCTTGCGACTTTCCGCATCGCCGAATTCGGCTTTTTCGGAGTTGTCGTAAAAACACGGGTACACACCCCCCTCTTTTGGGGGCATCCTTCTAAGGCCGGAGATTTCCCCTTGTATTTCTTCGTCGTTCGGCCTTTTCTTACCAATTGATTGACAGTCGGCAATTCACTAACTCCTTTTCAACATAAAAGTGTTTGGCATCCGTCTCACTCAGGTGAAATACCACGAGACGAATGTCAGGATAATAGCAAAAATTACCCTTCTATGTCAAGGAAATTGAAACATTTAGCTCAGTTCGGAGTCGCCCAGCTGAATGTCGATTTCCTCTCCGATTTCTTCCCCTCGATCCTCCTTGATTTCAATGTCACGGTAAAATTTATAGCCTGTGCCAGCCGGGATCAATCGTCCCATGATAATATTCTCTTTCAGTCGACGGAGGTAGTCGACCTTTCCGTATAAGCTGGCCTCAGTCAGGACACGCGTCGTTTCCTGGAATGATGCTGCGGCGATAAAGCTGTCTGTGCTCAGAGCACTCTTAGTGATCCCCAAGAGGAGGGGTCTGGCTTTGGCGGGTTTTCCACCCTCTTTCAGCATTTTTTCGTTCTCATCCTGGAAGAAGAACTTGTCCATCTGCTCATCCACCAAGAATTCTGTATCACCCACCTCTTCGACTTTGACCCAGCGCAGCATCTGGCGGATGATGACCTCGATGTGTTTATCGTTTATGGCGACTCCTTGAAGTCTGTAGACTTCCTGAACCTCACGCAAAAGATACTCCGCCAGCTCTTTCTCTCCCAGAACTTTCAGTATGTCGTGAGGATTCACCGGACCATCCATGAGAGGGGTCCCCGCTCGTACTCGTTCACCCTCACCGGCACTGAGATGTGCTCCTTTGGGAATGAAGTATTCCTTCTCTCCCCCTCGTTCATTGTGGACTGTGAGCTTCCTGTTGCCTCTGACCAAACCTCCATACTTCACGACACCATCGATCTCAGAGATCACAGCATGAGACTTGGGACGGCGCGCCTCGAACAACTCTTCCGCCCTTGGCAATCCACCCGTTATATCCTTAGTCCGTGCGGCCTCTCTGGGAATCTTTGCAAGTACAGTTCCTGCATAGACTTTATCACTGTCCTTAACTTCGAGGTTTGCTCCTGAGGGCAAGAAATATTTCCGAAGAGCCTTCTTATTCTTATCCGTGATGAGGATCTGAGGCTGCATTTTTTCATCTTTGGGATCTATGATGACAGGGGTGATCATACCCGTCCATTCATCTTGGACTTCTTCCATAGTCACCTCGAGAACAACGTCATGAAATTTGACGATCCCCGACTCTTCGCTGATGATAAACGTGTTGAAAGGATCCCATTCCGCAAATTCCTGATGTGCCTTGACTTCTTCCATGTCATTGACAAGAACATTTGCTCCATAGGGAACCTGATAGCGCTCGATCTCTCGCTGCCTATGGTCAAGTATGGCAATACTCGCGTTCCTGTTCACAACGATGATGGAACCTTCTCTGCTGATAACAGACTTGAGGTCATCACTGAACTTGACTATTCCATCATTCTTTGCTTCCAGTTTCGATCGTTCGGCTCCGCCCATGGCGATCCCGCCTATGTGGAAGGTCCTCATGGTCAGCTGTGTTCCGGGTTCTCCGATGGATTGGGCTGCAGTGATCCCGACAGCCTCTCCAAGCTCGACGAGATCACCCGTTGCCATATCGCGTCCGTAGCAGAGCTGACAGACTCCTCTCTGATATTCGCACGTCAGAATCGAACGGATCTTGATCCTCTCGATGCCCAAATGCTCCAGTTTCTGAGCGACCTCTTCGGTAATCTCTTCGTTGACGTCGATGATCAGATCATTCGTATCCGGATGGAGGAGTTTTTCCAGTGAGGTACGGCCCACAATCCTGTCCACAAGGGGTTCTATGAGTTCACCATTTTCCACGATAGCTGTTATGTACACGCCCTTTAAGGTTCCACAGTCATGCTCATCGATGATCACTTCTTGGGCCACATCGACAAGTTTGCGCGTGAGATAGCCAGAGTTCGCTGTTTTTAGCGCAGTATCCGCCAAGCCTTTTCGCGCACCGTGTGTGGAGATAAAATATTGCACAACGTTCAAACCTTCACGCAAATTCGAGATAATGGGCATCTCGATGATCTCTCCAGAAGGTTTGCTCATGAGACCACGCATGCCAGCCAGCTGTCGGATCTGCTGTTTATTCCCTCGAGACCCAGAATCCGCCATCACGAACAATGGATTCAGTTCATCGCTCTCAAAACTAACCTTGCGCATTTGTTCGATCATTGCGCTGGACACTCGGTCCGTGACTCCACCCCATATTTCGACGATACGATTGAATCGTTCTCTGGATGAAATCACGCCTTCCTGATACAGATTTTCGATCTTCTGGACTTCCTTCTGCGCTTTCTCCACCATTCCTTGTTTCTCTCTGGGAATTATAAAATCATCGATCCCCAAGGAGAAGCCCGCCTGAGTTGCATAATTGAATCCCAACTCTTTCATTTCGTCTAAGATCTTGATCGTGGACTCGTGTCCCACTTTGAGGTAGGAATAGTAGACAATACTTTCTAAGCCTTTCTTTTTCAGTTTGCCGTTGATAAAAGGAATGCCCTCGGCTAGGATGTTGTTGAAGATGATCCGTCCCGGGGTCGTTTCAATGACTTTATTAACGATGTCAGACACAGGACACGTCAAGACAGCTTGGTCATCATAGTAAGTGGAGATATTCATGAAGGGGCCCTTGAACTTGACCTTGACGCCCGCATGGAGTCCAACTTCTTTATTCTCCAGCGCCAAGAGCACTTCTTCTGGCGAAGAGAAAACTCGCCCCTCGCCTTTCTGCCTCGGCCTCTCCAAAGTCAAATAATAGCACCCCAAAACCATATCTTGGCTAGGAATAGCCAGTGGTCTGCCATGCGCAGGAGAAAGAATGTTTTCTGTGGAGAGCATCAGTGTCCTGGCCTCCACCTGGGCCTCAACGGAGAGTGGGATGTGCACCGCCATCTGGTCCCCATCAAAATCTGCATTAAAAGCTGCACAGACTAGAGGATGGATCTGGATGGCCTTCCCTTCGACCAGGATCGGCTCAAAAGCTTGGATCCCGAGCCTGTGAAGAGTGGGCGCACGGTTGAGTAGAATGGGATGTTCCTTAACTACTTCCTCGAGATAATCCCAAACTTCAGGTCTTTCCTCTTCATGCCACTCTCTAGCGATCTTAACGCTGGGCACTAAGCCTTCTTTTTCAAGTTTATGGAAGATGAAAGGTTTGAACAATTCCAGGGCCATTTTTTTCGGCAGTCCACACTGATTCAGCTTTAGCTCTGGGCCCACAACGATCACGGAGCGCCCGGAATAATCGACCCGTTTGCCGAGCAAGTTCTGCCGGAATCGCCCCTGTTTTCCACGAAGAGCCTCACTCAAAGACTTGAGGGGCCGTCTGTTCGCTCCCAGGTGAACGCGACCGCGCTTCCCGTTGTCAAAAAGAGCATCCACGGCCTCCTGCAGCATTCGTTTTTCATTCCTGATGATGAGCTCCGGCGCTTTGAGTTCGATAAGCTTCTTCAACCGGTTATTCCTGTTGATGACTCTCCGGTACAGGTCGTTCAGATCCGAAGTCGCAAAACGTCCCCCATCCAGCCGGACAAGAGGCCTGAGGTCTGGGGGAATGACAGGGATCACATCCAGGATCATCCACTCAGCACGATTGCCCGAGGTTTTGAGAGCTTTGAACACTCGCAGCCGTTTGGCATGGCGGAGTTTCCGCTGTTGGGATGTCTCGGTCTTCATCAATTTCCGCAGTTCGTCACTCTCTTTGTTTATCTCTATCCGTTCAAGGATCTTTTTAATGGCTTCAGCTCCGATGGACACTTCCAGCTTATCACCAAATTTTTCCCGCGCTTCTTTGTATTCCTCTTCGGTCAGCAGCTGTCTCACCTGATAGGGAGTATCTCCGGGATCGATCACGATGTAGGATTCAAAATAGAGCACTTTTTCCAGATCTTTGATAGAAAGATCCACCACGAGACCTATGCGGCTTGGCGTTCCCTTAAAAAACCAAATGTGTGCCACGGGTGACGCCAGCTGAATATGGCCCATGCGTTCACGTCTAACTTTCGACCGCGTAACCTCAACTCCACACCGTTCACAGATGATCCCCCTGTACTTCATCCGTTTATATTTACCGCAGAGACATTCATAATCATTGATAGGGCCGAAGATCTTGGCACAAAAAAGGCCATCTTTTTCAGGCTTGAATGTCCTGTAATTGATGGTTTCAGGCTTGACAACCTCACCCCACGACCAGCTCTTGATCTTTTCGGGTGAGGCGATAGAGATCCTCACCTGATCGAAATCAACCTTAGGTTTTCCTCCCATGGCATGCCTGGTATCCATCATTGTTCTCCTTTAAGGATTTGGGGGACATCAATTCCCCAGGGCAATATTTCTTCCTTCTCTGCTTTTTCCAGCTCCACATTCAAGCACAGGCTTTGGAGCTCGCGGATAAGCACATTCACCGATTCAGGCAGTCCGGGAGTAAAATCCAAATCGCCCTTGACGATCGATTCATAAATTTTTGCTCTGCCTTCCACATCATCGGATTTGGCGGTCAGCAACTCCTGAAGTGTGTATGCCGCTCCATAGGCTTCTAAAGCCCAAACCTCCATCTCGCCAAAACGCTGTCCGCCGAATTGAGCCTTCCCGCCCAACGGCTGCTGCGTGATGAGTGAATAAGGTCCTGTGGAACGCGCATGGATCTTATCATCGACCAGATGGTAGAGTTTCATGATGTACATGTAGCCCACAGTCACTTCATGGTCGAGAAGCTCTCCGGTGATACCGTCATAAAGAGGCACCTTCCCTGATAAAGGGAGATTGGCCTTTTTCAGGAGTCCTTTGATCTCGCCCTCAGAAATTCCATCAAATACAGGCGTTGAGATCCACAGTCCGAGTTCCCGTGCGGCCCAACCCAAATGGGTCTCCAGGATCTGTCCCACATTCATCCTTGAGGGGACACCCAGAGGATTCAAAACGACCTCGACAGGAGTCCCATCCGGCATTCGAGGCAGATCCTCTTCGGGAACGATCTTGGCTATGATTCCCTTGTTGCCATGTCGTCCCGAGACTTTGTCACCCACAGAGAGTTTCCGTTTCATCGCAACATAGACTTTGATAACCTGGATAACACCGGGCGAAAGTTCATCCCCTTTCTTTAAGACATCTGTCTTTTCTTTATGAATAGCCTTAAGAGCCTCGATCTGTCGTTTGACCTTCTTTTTAATATCCTCTATCTTTTCATCTCTTTCTTTATTTTTATCGAGCTTGAGCTTGTTGAGGTCAGCGAACCCTAAAGAATTTAACACTTTGTCTGTAAGTTTTACGCCTTTCTTCAACTCGTCATCGGCGATCTCTATACCCTTCTGAATGATCGCACCCTTCAACACGGTCCTGATCTTACGCTCTTTCTCACCTTCGAGGATGAGTATCTCATCATCCAAATTTCTCTTCATTTTGGCGATCTCATCCTTTTCAATGGCCTTGGCACGGGGTCCTTTTTCTATGCCTCTGCGTGAAAATACCCTGACATCGATCACGGTCCCTTCAATCCCTGGAGAACAATACAGAGAAGCATCCTTGACATCCAGAGCTTTTTCCCCAAAGATCGCCTTTAGCAGTTTTTCCTCAGGGGATAATTGAGTCTCTCCTTTGGGAGCCACCTTGCCCACCAGGATATCTCCGGATTTAACCTGAGCGCCGATCCGGACGATCCCATTCTCATCCAGATTGCGCAGCAAGTTTTCCGGTACATTGGGTATATCTCTTGTGATTTCCTCAGGGCCGAGTTTTGTATCGCGCGCTTCGATCGATTGCTCGACGATATGAAGAGAAGTGAAGATGTCATCCTTGATCAATTTTTCGCTGACTATGATCGCATCCTCAAAGTTGTATCCTCTCCAGGGCATGAATGCACAAAGCACGTTTCTGCCCAGGGATAATTCGCCTGCGTCCGTGCATGAGCTGTCCGCCAAGATCTGTCCTTGGTCCACTTTGTCGCCTTTTCGTATGATGGGCCGATGCGTCAAACACGTGTTCTGATTTGTCCGCAGGAACTTGGTCAACACATAGAGATCGGTCCCCACATCGTATCCTCTCGAATCATCCTTCTCATCCACACGGACAAGGATCCTTTCTGCATCGACGAACTCAACGATGCCGGCTCTCCGGCATATAACCACATCTCCGGATCCTTTGGCCACCATATGCTCAATGCCGGTCCCGACCAAAGGGGCCTCTGGCTTGAGCAGGGGCACGGCCTGCCTCTGCATGTTGGAACCCATCAAAGCACGATTGGCATCATCGTGCTCCAGGAAGGGGATAAGGGAGGTGGAGAGAGAAACCAGCTGCTTGGGAGAAACATCGATGTAATCGATCTGATCCTTAGGTAGCAGTTTAAAATCGCCCAACTGCCTTGCGCTGATGAGGTCCTTGGTGAAATGGTTTTTCTCATCAACGGGCGCGTTCGCCTGTGCGATATTGTATTTTTCTTCTTCCCAAGCGGTAAGATAGAAGCAGTAAGGTTCAACCACAGGAAAATGTTTGGCGCTTTTCTTCTCGATCTTTTTTTTCTCTTTTTCCAGGTCATCTGTTTCCACGATATCGCCGACTTTAAATGCGCTCCCTCCCGGATGGAGGATCTTAACATAATCGATCACGCGGCCATCCTTAACCTTACGATAGGGAGTCTCCACAAAACCGAACTCATTGACCCGAGCAAAGCTGCTCAGAGATGAGATCAATCCAATATTTGGGCCTTCAGGAGTTTCTATCGGACAGATGCGGCCGTAATGAGAGGATTGAATATCTCTGACCTCAAAACCGGCTCGCTCTCGACTCAATCCACCGGGACCCAAAGCGCTCAGCCTCCGCTTGTGAGTGACTTCAGCCAGGGTGTTGATCTGGTCCATGAACTGAGAGAGCTGAGAGCTCCCAAAGAACTCTTTCAAAGCAGCGATGACAGGCTTGGAGTTGATGAGATCTTGAGGCATAGCGGATGCCAGGTCTGCAGTTATGGTCATCTTCTCCTTGATGGTTCTCTCCATTCGGGTCAGGCCGATCCGGAATGCATTCTCCACAAGCTCTCCCACAGAACGGACTCGACGATTGCCCAGATGGTCAATATCATCCACGTGCCCTTCCCCGGCGCGAAGACGCAACAGGTATTTGATGACTTCGACAAAATCCATGGGTGTCAGAGTCCGTTCATCAAGAGGCGTGTCCAAATCGAGTTTGATATTCATCTTGAGACGTCCGATCCGAGAAAAATTATACTTCTTGGAATTGAAGAAAAGGTTGTGAAAAAGGTTGTGTGCGCTCTCCATTGTATGGGGCTCGCCAGGCCTCAATTTTTTGTAAATCTCTCCCAATGCCTGATTGGTATCCTTGTTGACATCCTTGCGGAGTGTGTTGGAAACGATCTCCCCGATCTTCTCCTTTTCAGGGAAGTAGATCTCGAAGGGCTCCTTCATTTCGATGAGCTTCTCCATTTGTTCTGCACTGATCGTTTCATTGGGCTGGACCACATCCTTGACATCCGAGGCAGAAAACGCGCCATCGAATTCTTTTTGGGCAAGAACGATATTCTTCACCTTGAGCTCTTTCAGCTTGAAGTAGAACTCCTTGGTCAACTTTTTTTTGGCCAGGACAACTTTCCTCTTGGTTTTGGGATTGATAACGTCCTCATCCACAACTTTTCCGATCAGGTTCTCGTTCAGTTCCCAACGGAGTTTTCCTTTACTGGGGAAGATCTTGTACACCTCATAGAAGAGATGCAAAATTTCCTCATCCGATCCGAATCCGAGAGCTCTTAAAAAGACACTGGCCAGAAATTTCTTTTTCCTGTCTAATCGAACAAAAAGAATATTCTTTGCGTCGTACTCGAATTCGACCCAGGCCCCTCTGTAAGGGATAATTTTCCCGATGAAAAATCCTTTGCTCTCTCCCGGCCTGAAAAACACTCCGGGCGATCTCTGCAACTGGGAGACCACAACACGCTCGATGCCGTTGAAGATAAAGGTTCCCTTATCCGTCATCAACGGAAAATCGCCAAAGTAAACTTCTTGCTCCTTGATGTGTTTCAACCGCTTCGCTTTTGTTGCCGGGTCTTTCTCCCAAGAGATCAACCTGACTTTGATACGCAGAGGGATAGAATACGTGTACCCTTTGTGGAGACACTCGATCGGGCTGTACTTCATCTTTAGCTCGACTCTGTCGCCACAGTGCTCACACAGGGGGATCTCGATTTTCTTGATCTCCCCGCAGTAGGGACAGATCTCTCTTTCTGTAAGCTCAACATCTGGGGGCAAAAGTGTCCCACATCCATTGCACCGACGCCTGGAGTTCTCCACCCCTTTCAACCGGCCGCATTTACACTCCCAATTCCCGATGGAATAGCTGATAAAGTCCAGCTGTGTCGTTTCTTTAAAATCAGAAACAGGGAAGATATCCTTAAATGCCGCCTGAAGTCCGGTCTCCTTCCTCTCATCGGGCAACAGATCCATTTGAAGGAACTCGGCATAGGACGATGTCTGGATATCCAGCATGTTAGGCATGGGAAACGTCCCCTTGATTTTAGAGAAACTGACTCTTTCACGATAATTATTCATTGATTCGTTTGGCATAATCGCTCTCTCAGAAAGGTTTAGTTTTATAAAGCAAAATATTCAGAGAAAATCGCATTTTTAATTACTGTATTTCGATAACAGCTCCTACTTCTTCGAATTTTTTCTTGATCTCTTCTGCTTCGTCCTTTGAAACACCCTCCTTGACGGGTTTGGGTGCATTGTCTACCAGATCTTTGGCTTCTTTCAATCCAAGACTTGTCACCTCTCTCACGGTTTTGATGACGTTGATCTTTTTGTCACCGATCTCTTTCAAAACCACATTGAATTCGGTCTTTTCTTCCTCAGCCTGTGCTTCAGCTTGAGGAGCTGCAGCTCCAGGAACGGCCATGGGCATTGCAGCGGCAGCAGCACTTACACCATATCTCTCTTCGAATTCTTTGATATAATCGGCCAGCTCTAAAACTGTCAGATTATCCAGATGTTCGAAGAATTGATCCTTTGTCAAGTTCGCTGATTTCTCTTTTTTGCCCTTAGTAGTTTCCTTAGCTTCATTTGTTTGTGCTTTGGCCATTTTAACCTCCAACCCTATTTTTTTGATTTTAGTTGACTCAACATGCTGCCTAGACTACTGATAGGGGCTTGCCAAGTCTTTAATAACTGTATTAATGGATAAGCCATTAAAAATCCGAGTTTTGCCAATAAGTCCTCTCGAGAAGACAGATTGGCGACTGTATGAAAATCTTCTCCAGGAAGATATCTCCCTTCCACAATGCCCGCCTTGACCTTCAAAAGTTTGTGCTTGACAGAAAAATCCCTGATCAAACGGGCCAACCCTACAGGATCCTCCGGAGCAAAAGCGAGTGCCGTCGGTCCGGTAAATTTTTCTTTTAATTCCTCAGGAAAATCCTCTTTCAAAGCTCTTAACGCCAATCGATTCTTGACGACTTTAAACACATAAGAATTTCTTTGAAGTTCTCTCCGAAGCTCGACGGCCTTGGAGACAGGCAGGTTCACAAAATCCACGAGGTAGAACGACTCATAGCTGTTAAAGTCTTTGTTGAGCTCTTTAACAAATTCTTCCTTCTTTTGCCGGATAACGCTCACTTTCTCTTCTCCTATTTCTCAACGACGCTTTCAGCCATCTTCAGAGAGGGCCCCATTGTCGAAGAAATGTGAATATTCTTGATGTATTTTCCTTTGGCAGCGGGGGGTTTCGCTTGAACGATCGCCTGTAGGAACGCTTTAATGTTATCAATTAACTTCTCATCCGGGAATGACATTTTTCCGACCGCGGAGTGAACAATGGCTGTCTTATCCACTCGGAATTCCACACGCCCTGCTTTGATCTCATTAACCGCTCTCCCGACCTCGAACGTTACAGTCCCGGACTTGGGATTCGGCATAAGCCCTTTGGGTCCGAGGATGCGCCCCAGTTTGCCCACACTGCGCATCATATCAGGCGTGGCGATGAGTGCATCAAAATCCGACCAGCCTTTGGAAATCTTCTCGATCATCTCCTCACCCCCAACAATATCAGCGCCCGCCTTCTCAGCATCCGTGATCTTCTCACCCGAGGCGATCACACACACCCGTTTGGTCTTACCCGTCCCGTGCGGAAGGACAATTGTTCCTCGCACCATCTGGTCCGAGTGTTTGGGATCAACCCCCAGCCGGATGGTGATATCCACGGACTCATCAAAATTGACATAGCTGAGCTTCTTCATGAGGGATATGCTTTCTTCCAAGGTGTACTCTTCCTTTTCCCTCAAACCTTTAGCGTTTGTGTATTTTTTTCCTCTTTTAGTCACCGACAATCTCCAATCCCATGTTTTTGGCCGTGCCCTCGATGATTTTCTTTGCAGCCTCAAGGTCATTTGCGTTTAAATCTGACATCTTTATTTTTGCGATCTCTTCCAACTGTTTCTGTGTGACTTTCCCTACTTTCTCCTGATTTGGGGTCCCCGACCCTTTGGCGATCCCGCATACTTTTTTTAACAGATAGGAAGCTGGCGGCGATTTGAGGATAAAAGTGAAACTCCTGTCTTTAAAGACGGATATGATCACTGGAATGATCGTTCCTGCTTCCATCTTGCTCGTCTTTTCATTAAACTGCCGCACAAAATCCATTATGGCCACATTATGTTGACCGAGGGAGGGTCCAACAGGGGGTGCGGGGCTGGCTTGACCCGCTTCGATTTGTAGTTTTATCATCGCTACCACTTCTTTGGCCATTTTGCCTCCTAAATTTTCTCCACTTGTAAGAATTCCAGTTCCACAGGAGTCGACCGACCGAAGATCGTGACAAGCACTTTGAGAGTGTTCCTTTCGTTGTTCACTTCTTCGACAATGCCGTTGAAATTATAGAAAGGACCGTCGATAATGCGCACGGCCTCACCTTTCTCAAACGAGTGTTTCGGTTTGGGCTTTTCAGAGGTGGTCTCCATGTGTTCTACGATCTGCGACACCTCATCCTTGCTCAATGGTGAAGGATGTTTTCCTGAACCCACAAATCCAGTGACCTTGGGTGTCTCGCGGATGACCAACCAGTTCTGGTCCGTCATCTCCATCTCGATCAGGATATAGCCAGGGTAAGATCTTTTTGTGGAAACGACCTTTTTTCCTCCCTTGATCTCGACGACACCTTCTGTGGGGATGATGATCTTCCCTATCTGCTCCTCTACGCTCAGCTCAGCAACCCTTTGCCGGATAGACTCCGCGACAAACTTTTCAAATCCTGAATACGTATGTACAACATACCAATTTTTTTCCATCTTTAAACTCAACTCATCAAAATATTGATACTATCTGAGAAATCGCCCAGGAGAAGATCAAATCCATAAAGTAAAGGTAAAAGCCGAAGAACAATGTGGCAATAATAACCACAGTGGTTGTGCTGTAGACCTCGTTTCTCGAAGGCCATGTTACCTTTTTCATTTCCGCTTTGACTTCCCTAAGAAAAGGACCGATACGCTTATACCATCTGGCTTTTTGACTCATTCTGTTTCCTCGTAAACATTCATGTTTTATGGAGTTCCTCGTTGACCTCCCCAGAGGGATGTAATCTCAATACGAGACATCGAACTTCAATATCGTCGGGCAGGTGAGGCAGGACTCGAACCCGCAACCTTCGGTTTTGGAGACCGATGCTCTAGCCCGTTGAGCTACTCACCTACCCTTCTATCTTTCCTCCTCGTTTGGCCCGCATCACTTGTTCTGTACCACTTGTCTCCAGTTTGAAATCAAGTCATCAGAGACTAAAATTCGAAGGACAGCGTACAGGACTATTTGACCTCCTTGTGCAGAGTGTGCTTTCTGTCGAACTTGCAGTATTTTTTTAGCTGTATTTTCTCTGTCTGCTGCTTTTTATTCCGTGTGGTTGTGTAATTCCGTCTTTTGCACACCGTGCATTGCAGAGTCACTATTTCTCTCATCGTTGTTCTCGTTTATTCGGTTTATTTGGTTTATGTTTTCCTGTATCAGTTCATTCGGGGAGCAGACCCTACATCGTCACTCGGTTAATCTGAAATCTCCGTGACCGTTCCCGCTCCGACTGTCCGTGATCCCTCTCGGATCGCAAACTTCAATCCCTTCTCCATCGCAACCGTCGTTATCAGATCGATCTCCAAATTCGCATTGTCCCCAGGCATCACCATCTCTACTCCACCAGGTAACTTCACCGTCCCCGTCACATCCGTCGTCCGAAAATAAAACTGCGGCCTGTATCCCGCGAAAAACGGCGTGTGCCGCCCTCCCTCTTCCTTCTTCAACGCATATATCTCCGCCTTGAACTTCGTGTGCGGCATTATCGATCCGGGCTTCGCCAACACCATCCCACGCTCTACCTCATCCTTATCCGTCCCTCTCAACAATATCCCTACATTGTCTCCAGCCTGCCCCTCATCCAATATCTTCCGAAACATCTCAACCCCTGTCACTACCCGCTTCCGCGTCTCGCCAAATCCTACGATCTCTACCTCCTCACTCACCTTGATGATCCCCCGATCCACTCGTCCCGTCACAACCGTCCCTCTCCCACTTATCGAAAATATATCCTCTATCGGCATCAAAAACGGCTTGTCCACCAACCGCGGCGGCTCCGGGATGTGCGCATCCACCGCATCCATTAACTCCAAAATCGACTTGTTCACCTCAGCTTCAGGATCCCCATCCGACTCCAACGACTTCAACGCACTCCCTCTTATCACCGGTATGTCATCCCCAGGAAACTCATACTTCGTCAATAACTCCCTCACCTCTAACTCCACCAAATCCAATATCTCAGGATCATCCACCAAATCCGTCTTGTTCATGTACACAACAATCGCAGGAACATTCACCTGCCGCGCCAACAATATGTGCTCCCGCGTCTGCGGCATCGGCCCATCATCAGCCGCCACAACCAGTACCGCCCCATCCATCTGCGCCGCCCCAGTTATCATGTTCTTTATGTAATCCGCATGACCAGGACAATCTATGTGCGCATAATGACGATTGTCCGTCTCATACTCTATGTGCGCTATCTGTATCGTTAATCCCCGCTCCTTCTCCTCAGGCGCATTGTC
>JAGLRY010000159.1 GCA_023135995.1 Candidatus Aminicenantota bacterium
TTTTTTTATTTTTTTCTTGAAAACACTTTACTAGTTCTATAGAATTTGTAATCCAACAATAATTAAGAATGCGCTTATTTAGAGGAGGGAAGAAATTGAAGGGTAAAGTTATTTTCATTTTTTTAGTTACTTTTATGTTTTGTGCGGGTGCGTTTGCTCAGGAATGTGTAGAATGCCACAAGAAGGTTACTCCTAACATCGTTACAGATTGGCAGATAAGCACACACAGCCAGAATGATGTAGACTGTTCAGTATGTCACGGCGATCTCCACAAAGATTCATATGACGTGGACAAAGTCCAGATTCCTACTCCGGAAACATGCGCCGACTGCCATGAAGAGAAAGTGGAACAATTCAAGGCGGGAAAACACGCCGCAGCATGGGCAGCCATGAAAGCCATGCCTACAGCCCACTGGCAGCCCATCGCATTGATGGAAGGGATGAAGGGCTGTGGAGCCTGTCACAAGATCGGGTTGAAGACAGAGGCAGAAATACAGGAATTAAAAAAGACCGGCGCAGGATTTGGCGTGGCATCCTGCGATGCCTGTCATACCCGTCACATATTTTCTGTCCAGGAGGCTAGACAACCTCAAGCCTGCCAGACATGTCATATGGGTTTTGATCATCCTCAGTGGGAGATGTATTCTGGCTCCAAACACGGAGTCCGCTATCTCTTAAAGCAGAACAAGATCCTCCCTGAGACTGTTGCTGCTCCTACGTGCCAAACTTGTCATATGCAGGAAGGCAATCATGCCGTGATGACGGCCTGGGGATTCCTGGCTGTCCGGCTTCCCCTGCCCGAAGATAAACAATGGGCTGCAGACCGTGTCACCATTCTCCAAGGACTCGGAGTTCTCGATCCTGAAGGGAACCCCACTGAACGACTCGATGTGGTAAAAGCAGCCAATGTTGCCCGCTTAACCCAGGAAGACTGGCAAAAAGAGCGGGATAAAATGCTGAAAACATGTAACGACTGCCATTCTCTGAACTTTGCCAAAGCCGAACTGGAAAAAGGCGATCAGATGATCAAGGAAGCCGACCGATTGATGGCTGAAGCCATCCAGATAGTGGCAGGCCTATATAAAGATGGGATCTTGAAAAAACCTGAAAGTTATGCTTACCCATTTCCGGATCTCCTCACCTTCCATGATGCTCCCACCCCCATCGAACAAGAGCTTTTTGTGATGTTCCTCGAGCACAGGATGAGAACATTTCAGGGCACATTCCATGCCAATCCTGATTACGCCCTCTGGTATGGCTGGAGTGAAATGCAGCGTTCTTTATCCGAGATCAAACATGAAGCGAAGGAGCTGCGAGCTGCACACGGAGAGAATCACTAGATCTCAATCCACTATCAGAAGTCACACAGCACAAATAGGTGAAAAGACAAGCCTACTGTTTTCATAAATATGATATAATAAGGAGTCATTAAGGATAAAGATTCTATAACTTAGAAGAGAAGAAGGAAAATTTTTACTTTTTTGCCATAAGGTAACTTATTTTGTATTATGCCTAATTATACCTACTAATCCTTATCTCTTATATAAGCAGGATCCAATGAAATCATTCCTAAGATTATTTAGTTCTGTCAAACTCGCTATTGTCCTTTTGATTATTATTACTTTAGCTTCCATTCTGGGCACATTGATACTTCAGCATCGCAGTCCAGCGGAGTATGCGGACCGATACGGGGACATAGCCAATATTCTCATCAGGCTTGAAATTACCAAACTCTATCAATCTTTGTGGTTCAGCTCTCTGCTTTTCCTCTTTGCTGTGAATATCCTTGTGTGCACACTCTCCCGCCTCTCTCCAAAACTGAAAAAAGCGTTCCAGCCAAAGTTTGAGACGGAGAAAAAAAAGCTGCTTTCTCTAAAAACAAAGGCCAGTTTCAAAAAGAATCAGAATCTAGAAAAAACAAGAGACGATATCCAACAAACTCTCTCATCAAAGCGCTACCGCCTCAAAACGAAAGAGGAGGAGAACAGAGTTTTTCTTCTGGCGCGGAAAAGGAACCTCGGACTCTTCGGTTCTGATATTGTTCATCTCGGCCTGCTCATCATAATCCTCGGCGGAATAATCAGCGGATGGGGAGGATTCCGGACCAATCTGAATATTTCCGAAGGGGAATCTATTCCTGTCCCTCAAGCAGATTTCCACCTCCGCCTGGATAAATTTGTCACAGAGTATCATCCGAACGGGAGTGTCCGGGACTGGAAAAGCACACTCACAGTTTTAGAAAACGGCACGGATGTTTTATCTAAAACCATCGAGGTCAACCACCCACTCTCCTATAAAGGATTTGTATTCTACCAGAGCAGTTACGGTTGGAATTGGGAGAATCCCACTCTCGAGATTTGGGCAAAAAAGAAAAACGAACCAGCATTCCTTGAAAAGATGGAACTCGGGTTAGGAGAAAAAGTAAAGCTCGGCGATGAAAACATTGAAATAACTGTCCTCAATTTTGTCCCTGACTTTATCATCGGCGAAAACAACGAGATCGCGACACGCTCACTCGAACCCAACAATCCTGCAGCCTTCATAGAAGGCTGGCAGGATGAAGAGAAAGTCTTCTCCGGCTGGATCTTTGCCAAGTTCCCCGACTTTGGCCGCATGCATTCCGACATAGAAACAGATCTAACTTTTGAATTGAAAGACCTGAAAGCCGCCCAATATTCTGGGATTCAGATGTCAAGAGACCCAGGAGCCAATTTTATTTGGGTAGGTTGCACCCTCCTCATGATTGGCCTCTGTGTGGCCTTTTTCTGGCCGCCTCGAGAAATTAAAGTGATCCTTGAAGAAAGCCAGAATAAAACAGATGTTGTGGCGGGCGGGATCGCCACAAAAAACCGTGAGGATTTCCAATCTGAATTTGACAACGTTATGGAATCAATTAGGAGATTGAAATGAATGAATCCACTTTATTTCTCATAGCATTCATCCTTTACATTATAGCCGCCTTCTTTTATTTTGCCTTCCTTTTTTCGAAAAAAGATACCCTCGCTAAATCTGGATATACCTTTGCGTTTACAGGCCTCATCGTCCATTCAGCAGCTCTCATTTTAAGAACAATTGAAAGCGGGCATGCGCCTTTTACCAACATGTATGAGTCCCTCTCTTTCTTCGCTTGGTCTGCCATCTTCGCCTATGTTCTTATCGAGGGTAAGTTCAAGATAAAAAAAGCCGGACCTTATCTTATGCTGATTGTGATCGGGCTTATGGCATTGGCCTCTTCGCCGCTGATGCCCAAAGAAGCCACTCCCCTTGTTCCGGCTCTCCAAAGCTACTGGCTGTGGCTTCATGTTTCCGTCACTCTTCTTGGCGAAGCCTTTTTCGCCGTGGGTTTTATCACAAGTATTATGTATCTGGTCGCAGATTCTAAAGAAAAAAAGGGACAGGCGGGAAAGTCCTCTCTGACCGCAGAAAAACTTGACTCTATCAGTTATAGAACCATCGCTATCGGATTCCCACTATTTACGTTAGGAGGACTTGTTTTCGGTATGGTATGGGCCTACAAGGCCTGGGGAGGCTACTGGAGTTGGGATCCCAAAGAGACCTGGAGTTTGATCACTTGGTTTGTCTTTGCTTTGTATTTACACACGCGGATCGTGATGGGGTGGAAGGGCCGCCGGTCTGCATTCATAGCAATAATCGGATTTCTGGCGGCGCTCTTTACCTACTTCGGTGTGAATTATCTGTTGGCCGGACTTCACAGCTACGCTTGATCTCCATGGCTTACTAACTCCATAAATTGATTAGGTCGATCACCAAATAAAAAAGATACCACTATAGCGAAGAGGTGCAAGCTAAACCAGATAAACGATATAAACAAGATCGAAAATCCACAAGGAACAAAAAATGAAAGAAAAGAAGAATAGGAAAAGAAAAAAGAAACTGATCATTTTTGGTGGCATTGCTGTACTCGTTCTCGTACTGTTTGTGGCAGCCGTGGAATTCACATCTCATTCGGGTTTTTGTGCCTCATGCCACTACATGAAACCCTTTTTTAATAGTTGGGAGACATCTTCCCACAGTGAATTCGAGTGTAGTGCCTGTCACTATCCTCCATCAGGCGGAATCCGGTCCGTGTTGAAAAAAAAGATCGAGGGTCTTGTCATGCTGGGTCGCTACTGGACTAAGCTTTATGTCAAATCCAAACCATGGGCAGAGATACGAGATGAGAGCTGTTTGACAGAAGGCTGTCACGACAAAAGGCTACTTGAAGGCCAAGTTAAGTTCCAAAAAGTGGTTTTTGATCACAAAATTCATTTTGAAGATCTAAAAAGAGGAAAACGCCTTCAGTGCACGAGCTGTCACTCCCAGATCGTCCAGGGAGAGCACATCACGGTCACCGAAAGCACCTGTTTTATCTGTCATTTCAAGAAAAGTGAGCACTATCCCCAGATAGATGATTGTGCGCATTGTCACACAAAAGAAACTCTGGTAAACAATGAATCCTCTCGATTCAATCACTCTCTCGTTTTCGATAACGGTTTCACCTGTGACAAATGCCACAGCAACACTGTCATAGGAGATGGAGAAGTTCCCAGGGAAAACTGTTACAAGTGCCACATGGAAACAGAAAGGCTCGAAAAGTATGAGGACACGGATTTGATGCATACAGAACATATCTATGAAGACAAGATCGAATGCAACCAGTGCCACATGGAAATCCAGCACAAGATCATTAAAGATATCGAAACAATCGCCGATTGCCAATCCTGCCATACCGACTTTCATAAACCTCAAAAAATGCTGTATATCGGAGAAGGGGGAAAAGGCGTCACTCACCCCATGCCCAATATCATGCTTGAGAAAGGACTGAGCTGCAAAGGCTGTCACATCTTTCACGAGGAAGCCAAAGGAGATGGCATCAAGGGAGAAACATTTGTTTCCGAGGCAGAAGCCTGTGAGTCGTGCCACGGCAAGGGTTTCGCCCTAATCCTCAAGGATTGGGAAATCTCAACAAACAAAAAACTGCTACAAATCAGGGCCACTTACAATACCACCTTGCAGAAAGTCAATGGATCGAGACATACAAACAAGAGGAATGCTGAATCACTCATGGAAGAAGCGTATTTCAACATGGAAATTGTGGATAAAGGAAAGAGTGTCCACAATGTCGCTTACTCTCAAGAATTGCTTTTTGCCGCTTACAATAAGATGCTTGAAGCGCTGAACGTCATTGAATCTCGTTATAAGCCCCCAAAGTTTGAAGCTCCGGCCAAAAACATCCCGACTCAATGTTCTAACTGCCATCAAGGGATCGAGGAGATCAATACGAATGTCTTTGGTCTTGATTTCCCTCACAAAAAACATCTCATCGAACAGAACATCCAATGTGACACGTGCCATTCGAACGTACGCAAGCATGGCGAATTCATTGCCACAAAGCAGGGCTGTGCTACCTGTCACCATAGAGATCCAAAGAAAGATTGCACGAGTTGCCACAATATCCAAAAAACCTTTTATCAAGGGGGAACCCTAAACGGATTGGAAATTCCACAAGACATCATGTTTGAAGCGGGTGCAGAATGTACGGATTGTCATCTCAATGATCAGAATAACATCTTCAGGTCTGATGAAAAGAAGTGCCTCGACTGCCATGAAGAGGACTATGCGGAGATGTTTACAGAATGGCAGAAATCGGTGAAGGAGCTTTCCCTCACTCTGACATCTCTCCTTAAGGAAAAGAAAAAGCTGCAGCTGACCGCGCAAGAAAAGAATACTCTTCGGGAGATCGAACGCTCCTTGCAGACCATTAAGCTTGATGGCAGTTCAGGAATCCACAACTATATGTTTATGGAAGAAGTCTTGACAAATTTGATAAAGAATTTGAAATAAAAGGACAATCCGTCTTCCTCATCCGGCAGCAGATCACTTTGTTTAAGATACAGCAGGATCATGCTATTGAGTCAATTAAAAAGATAAAAAGCACCATTAACACCTAGCTTAACAGAAACAATCAACAGTATAATAGCGAATATCTTCTGCAACAAGAGGGAAGAAAGCCTCTTAGTTCCAAAATAAGCACCGATCTGTCCTCCGACAAAGACAGCTAAACCCAAGAGAAATAGAACTGAGAATTCGACTCTTCCTTGTATTAAATATGAAGATAAACCTACAACTGAATTGATCAGCACAAAAGCGCTGCATATCCCAGCAATGTGTTTTGGGGAAGAAAATCCCATTAATAGCAAAACCGGACCTAAAAATATGCCTCCTCCAATGCCAATGATTCCAGCCAGAAAACCAAGACCTCCTCCCAGAAAAAAAGAAATAACAAGGATGGATTTACTATCCAGAGAAAATCTAGTTTTGATGTCTTTTCCTCTAAACAGAAGGATCAACGCGGCAAGAAAAAGTATCAGTGAAAAAACAAACGCTAATAATTTTTCATCGATTCTTAACTGTGCACTAAAAAAAGTGGCTGGAATGGACGCGATTAAAAAGGGAAAAGCGAATTTTGGTTTAAAATATCCACTTTTATAAAACCGAGAAAAGGCAATTGACGCCACGATAATATTAAAAAACAAGGCAATGGGGGGAATTCTAGACAAAGGAATTCCAAAAAGATAGAGAAAGGCTATATAGGAGCTTCCGCCTCCTAATCCTACCGAGGAATAGACAAGGGCTATGAGAAAAAGTACCGGGACCACTATCCAGATGATGTCAGTCATCTTGTTTCTTTTTTCCTGAATGATTGTGTCCTTCTCCCCACAACATCTTTATCCCATGGAGAACTCCAGGGAACAGCCTATTTAAAGACTCCTCAACACCACGGGAGCTTCCGGGTAAATTGATGATGAGGGTTTCTCCCCTTATGCCTGCCACATTCCTCGATAACATAGCCCGAGGTGTTCTCTTCTGCCCGAAAGTTCTCAGGGCCTCTGTTATCCCTGGAACAGCCCTATGGAGGACTTCTTGAGTAGCCTCTGGTGTGACATCTTTTGGCCCTAAACCCGTGCCTCCTGTAGTCAGGATGATATCGAGTTTTTCCTCATCGGCTAATTTCTTCAAAACACGAGATATTTCTCCCTTATTATCAGGGAGAATTTTGAATTCTTTGACAACAATGGGAAACTCCTTCAATCTAGTTTTGATGATTTCACCGCTTTTGTCTTTTCTTTCTCCTTTAAATGTCGAATCACTTATGACTATAACTCCAGCTGATAAAGACTTATGAAAGTGCTCTTGGAAGTCACTCTTTCCCCCGCTCTTTTCGAGAAGAACAGTTCTCTCAATCACAATTTTCTTATCCACTGGTTTTAACATGTCATACACGGTTAAGGCCGCTACAGAAACGGCTGTTAAGGCTTCCATCTCGACCCCTGTTTTCCATATGGCTCTCACTTCAGATCGAATGGAAATCACGTTGTTGCCCAGCTCATATTCTATCTTTACACAATCAATTGGGATGGGATGGCAAAGAGGAATGAGCTCTGAAGTCTTTTTTGCCGCTATAATCCCGGCTGTCCTGGCAACCTCTAAAACATCTCCCTTGGGAATCTCTTGCTTCTTCAGGGCTTCAATGGTTCCATCTGATACTCTGACTAATGCTTCCGCTTTGGCTTCTCTGAATGTTTCATATTTGTTGCTTGTATCGATCAATTCTTAACCTCCAATACTTCGTATAAGAACATCGTTATCGACGGATTGTGTTTGCTTGCTGAAAGTTTTCATTGCCACAGCTTTTTTGAAAGCATTCTCAATGTTGCGCTCAACTTGATCTGAACGAGAACCCCCCCTTAAAATTGATAATAGGTCAATTTTTTTGCTAGAGAAAAGACATGGCCTCAACTCACCTTTTGCAGAAAGCCTGAGCCTTGAGCATGAGCCACAGAACGGTCGAGTCACAGGAGCGATGATTCCCACTTTGCCAATAATGCCCCTGTCATTTCCCACGGCAAATTCTTGGGCCACTCCCGAAGAAGGGAGAGGATAAAGGTCATACTCCGAAGTGATAGTCCTTTTGATTTTTTCATAGGGAAAGAAGTAATTCCCTTTCCATCCAGAGCCACAGAGCGGCATAAACTCAATAAACCGAATCTCGGCAGATCTCTCTGCGAATTTATCAATAAACTGATTGATTTCACCGTCATTTAATCCTCTTAACACGACCATGTTAATCTTGATTTTAAAGCCCTCCTGCAAAGCCTGATGAATTGCTTCCTTGACAGCATCAAATTTACGTGAACCGGTGACATGATAAAATAAAGCTTTAGACATTGTATCCAAACTTACGTTGATTCGTTTAATCCCCATTTCTTTCAGCGCCTTTAAATGGGGAAGGAGCAATAAACCGTTCGTCGTCAGTGTGATTTCCCTGAGCGCTTTTAACTGAGACAACGATCGAATGAAGTCCATGATTCCTTTACGGAGGAACAATTCGCCTCCTGTAAGTCTGACTTTATCAATGCCTAATCTCGCTGCAGTTTTCACAACCTGTAAAATCTCACCGTATGAACAGATATCTGATCGATCCAAGAAATCGATACTGTGTGGGGGATGACAGTAAATGCACTTGAGATTGCATCGGTCTGTTAAAGAGATTCTCAAGTAGTTGACACCCCGGCCGAGGCTATCAACCAATGTGTGTAATTTTTGTGCTCTTAACTCTTTTGCCATATTTTTTTCGCTACCTCATAATCTTCCGGTGTATTAATATTGAAAAAGGAGTGTTCCTCCGGATCAAAATCATGAATTTCTTTTTGGGATACATATCTTACATTGTGAATGTGAAGGATGTCCCTCAATTTGAAATTTCCTAATTCACTTTGTTGGACAATGGATTCAAGACAATTAAGGGAATAAATCGCAAATAAAGTCTCCACTCCCTGCGAAGATAAGGGAATAACGATATCGTGTTCCTCAATCTGGTTGATCATGTATCGAATTAATTCCACATTTATAAACGGCATATCACAAGCAATTAAAAAATTGTGAATGTTCGAAGATACAGCGAGCCCAGAATAGAGCCCTCCTATGGGGCCACGTCCCGATATAATGTCTCGTATAACTTTAGTATCGACCTTTTGGAAAGCATCAGGTGAGTGTGTCACAATGATTATCTCTTCAAAAACTTCCCGAAGCAGCCCTATCTGAGATTCCAAAATAGTTGATTCTCCAAGTCTAAGAAAGATTTTCTTCTCTCCCATCCTGGAGTTTTTTCCCCCAGCTAAAACGATACATGAAATGTCTTGTTTTACGACTGTCATCTATTTTATTTTCCCGACTCTTTATGCTGTTGTCCAATTCCAGTCAAGATCGTAAACGAGATGCTCCGTCATTCGTTCGAATACCCGCAACAGACTTTGCACAGCTGTTTTTATCAAATAATCCCCGAGCCCCAGTGTTTTTGCACCGAGGGCATGCGTCGGCCAGGCCGTAAAAGACCTCTTTGCAGTCAGGACAGCACTGCTTCCCCAATTCAAATGTTCTTACACCGCGCTGTGAAGTGTTTTCCAGTGTCACGCCCTGGTATGGGCAGCTGTCCACACACTTCTT
>JAGLRY010000016.1 GCA_023135995.1 Candidatus Aminicenantota bacterium
CAGGGTATTTATCCATGAAAGCATCTGAAATATGTTTGAATGGAACAGAGAGAGAGCCGGCATGCAGGATTAAAAGCTTCTCCTGATCCGATCTACAGCTCCAAATAAAAAAAAGGAGCGCCGTAAAGAAAAAAATGATCCCTCTCTTCATGCGCAGCACCTGCTTAGCGAGTGGAAAGGGGAAGTAAAAAAACGAATAATCAGGGCATCTTCTCCTTTCCAATCACGGGAGGCAAAACCGTTTACAGCTTTACCCTAACGGCTTAAAGACCTAGCTGAAGCCTTAGTGCTTTAAGCTCGGAGCAAATCAAATCTTAGCTAAAAAAAGATGTTAGGTCAACCAAAGATTATTTGTTTATTTAGGCCTATTTTCGTTAAGTTTGGTCTTACTCTGGCAATCAATTCAAAGGCATTAGATACAGAATAGAATGCCCAGGGCCGGACTCGAACCGGCACACAGGAGAACCTACGAGGGATTTTAAGTCTTTTGTGTCATTTTAAATATAACCCTCTACAAAAACCGTGAGAACAGAGTGTGGTCAAAATGTGTTAAAAAGCTCAGCTATCCCCGGATCAGCATCCCTCCACAGGTCGAGGAACTTCTCGTAATGCTCGATGGTTATAACTTAAAACCTGGATTTGGAACTAGTTAATGATACACTTAATCCAAATCCCTTTTCTTCAATAATGAAATATATCTTGGGCCCGAACGCAAGCTGTCAAACCCCGGAGGTCATACATCCGACACACATTCACCACGTTCATACTTCTCAGACCAGAGAGGATAACCGTCAGCTACCTTAACAAGCTGCACGGTAATCCGTATTTTAGCTCCAGCCTTCCGCAAGCTCCCCGCCAAAACCGTATCAACATTGAGTTTCTTCCCAATCTCCTGAATGCTTACCTCTTTCCCCTTGAAAGAAAAGGATGATGTCCGGGCAGGCACTCTCAATGATTCTATATTAATTAGCCTGTATATGAGCTCATCTCCCAGACCATCACAGAAGTATTCCTGATCCTTCTGGGGGCTCAAATCCTCGAAAGGAAGCACTGCTATCGAAGCTATTGCCTTACCTCGAAAGGCAAAAAAATATAAGCCAGCCACAAAGAGCAAAACAAAAAGAGCTGCAACGCCTCCATAAAGACATGCTCTCTTTCTCCTGAGTAGCTTTGCTTTCCTCAGCCTTGCCCTAATCCCTTCTGGCACTATTCCCTCTGATATCGATCTCAAATCATCTAAAAGGTCATCTATTTGCTGGTATCGATCATCCGGATTCTTCTCAAGTGCTCTTCCTACAACTTGCTCTATTACTGTTGGAATCTCTGAGCTCAAATTAGTGATTGGATCTGGCTTCTCATTCAATATGGAATACACAACACCTTGATCATGCTCCCCCTTGAAAGGCTTAATATAGCACAACAGATAAGAGAGAAATCAATTGAATAGCCCTCTTTCTTTGTCGCTAAATTTAATAAAACTTGCACAACTAGGGATAATGATGTCGAATCGAAATAAAAGATTGAAAATAGTTCCTGTTTGTGGCAGATTAATTAGTCTTAACTTATGAGGAGGAATACATGTTTAAGCATTCAAAGATTCTTGCATTATGTATTGTGTTTGCTTTTGCCTTTGTCCTGACTGGTTTAGCACAACCGCAGAAAGACGAAACAGTTGTGTGTCTGGTAAGTGGTAAAGAAATCAAGAAA
>JAGLRY010000160.1 GCA_023135995.1 Candidatus Aminicenantota bacterium
ACGGCCAGGTGAAGATCGGCGAAGGAGATTTTGCCTTCTATGTCTCCCAGGGACGGATGATCGAGAACGGTAAGCTCACAGCACCCGTAAAGGATATGAACATCATGGGGAACGGCCCGAAAATGCTGAGAAACATCACCATGCTGGCGAGTGATTTTGAGATGAACAAAGGTGGAGGTGGAATGTGCGGAAAAGGCGGACAGGGTGTGCCCTGCGGTTTTGGCCAGCCGACATGTCTTGTGAAATCTTTGACTGTTGGTGGAAGACAGGCGTAAGGAAAGGAGGAGAAAGATGAATAAAGAAATGCAAAATTTGGCTACAACAGCGATCAAGACTGCAAAATCTGCCGGCGCTAATGAATGCCGTGTGGGGATCAACAACCAGCGGCAAGTAGAAATCAGTTATCGTGAGCATAAACCTGAAACCATCAAGGAAGCGGCCACAAAGGGACTTTCCGTCGAAATATTCGTGAACAACCGCTATTCTATACAGAGCACATCCGACCTGCGCAAGGATGCCCTGGCTGATTTCATCACAAAGGCTGTGGCAACAACAAAACTTCTGGCAGAAGATCCTTACCGCACTCTGCCCGATCCGAAATACTATGAGGGCAGGGAAGAGCGAGATCTGGGAACACTCGATCCAGGACATGATGAGTTCACTCCAGAGGCAAGGCATGAGATGGTTAAAGCCATCGAAAACGCTTGTTTTGCTAAAGGAGGGGATAAGGTTGTCTCTGTCACGGCTTCCGAGCGGGACTATCATGTGGAAGGTCTCCTCATAGCCAGCAATGGTTTTGAAGGGTATGAGGCCAGCACCGTTTATGCAGCCATCGCGCAGATGACGGTCCAGGACGAAGGCGATCGCAGGCCTGAGGGCTATGATTTTGTTGTGACGACCTCCAGGAAGGAACTGCCCTCTCCGGAAGAGATCGGGGCTGGAGCTGCAAAACGCACGCTCGATCTGCTTGGTGGGAAAAAAATTAAGACAGAGACACTGCCTATCATCCTCGAGAACCGCAATGTCCCCAGGTTACTGGGAGGCTTTCTTCAAGCCATGTTTGGAAGCAGCATCCAGCAAAAGCGGTCTTTCCTCGCGGATAAGAAAGGAAAAAAAGTCGGGAGCGAGCACTTCACGATTTTCGATGATCCCTTCGTTAAGGGAGGCTTGGGCAGCACGACGTTCGATAATGATGGAATGGCAACAAAAAAGAGAGTGATGATCGACAGGGGCGTGTTGAAGGAATTTTATGTGGATTGGTACTACAGCCGGAAGCTAGGCTGGGAGCCCACCACAAGAAGGCCGTCCAACCTGATCATTCCTCCGGGGAAACGGTCGGTCAAAGAGATCATGAAGGACCTGGGAAGGGGTATTTTTATTACTGGATTTATCGGAGGAAACTCCAACTCGACCACAGGTGATGCCTCGATTGGGATCATCGGCCATCTTTTTGAGGATGGTGTGCCCGTCCAGGCGGTATCTGAGATGAACATCTCGGATAACCATCTCAAGTTCTGGCAGAGGCTTGTTG
>JAGLRY010000161.1 GCA_023135995.1 Candidatus Aminicenantota bacterium
TTTTTATATTCTAAAACGGCTTGATCTAATTCCCCTCTCGCTTCGTGGAGCAAGGCCATGTTGAAATGAGCATTAAGAAGCGGCACACTCCGCTCTATGGCCATGGCTTCTTTTATCTCTTTTTCAGCAAGGTCAAGCATTTCCATCTTCAGATATACAGCTCCTAACCGGTTGTGAAAAATAGGTGATTCAGGATCGATCTCAGATGCAGATTTTACGTGCGCTAATGCGTTGTCAAGTTGTCCTAACTGTACATAAATATCGCTCAGATGTAATAGCGGTTTCGTATCCCGATTATCAAGAGCCATCAAACGCTGGAAACCGAGAATTGCTTCGTCTTTTCTATCAGATTTTTTGTAGGCGAGAGCCAAACCAAATATTGCATCATAATAGTCAGCTTCAACAGCAAGAGCTTTCTGGTATTCTGCAATCGCCTCTTTGAATTTCTCCTGTTTGGTAAAGATATTGCCGAGGATATATCGGGCTTCGAGGACAGACGAATCTTTGTTTAACACTTCCTTTATCTTTTGTTCTGCTTGTTCCATTTTTTCTTCAGAGGCCAAAAACTGCGCGATTTTTATTTCGTTATAGAGCTCGATCTTATCTTTGGGATCAGCTAATCGTTCTCCACTTTCTCTCGGAGATGTACGGAATGAACCCAGATAGCCCAATGCCTGGAGTTTTGTCAATGTGTCATCATCCACTCTTTGTGGCTGCACTTCGTCGATATCAGCTGCAGAATAGTTTTCCATTAGAGTATTCAGATTCCTCTGCATTTCATGACCGAGGGAAGCCATCCTGTTGATCAGGTTTTCGCGCTCTCCGGGGTCTGCGAAAACATCATACAACTCGGGCTTTGGTGCCTCTATGAATTTGTATTGCCCTTGTCGGAGGGATTTCAGCTCACTCCAACCATAGTGATAATTGGGCCAATAGGTTTCACTATAGGCAGAAAGATCGAGGTCTCTATCAAGATCTAAAATATATGGGAGGAGACTTTGTCCCTGCACACTCGAAGAGGGATTATTGTCCAAGCAATTCAAGATAGTCGGCATAATGTCGATACTTCTCACCTGATTGGCTATTCTTTTTCCTCCCTCTTTTTTTGCGGGTAATCGTATAATCAAAGGCACTCTCACTGCGGAATCGTAAATAAAAAAACCGTGAGCGTTTTCTTTGTGTTCACCAAGGCTCTCCCCATGATCGGAAGTGAATATGATGAGAGTTTTTTCAAGGAGATTCTTCTCCTCCATAAAATGACGGAACTCCCCTATCAACTGGTCAACATATGCAATCTCACCGTCATAAAGGCTGAATCGCCTACCAGCATAATCTGTTTTATAGGGTTCAGGAGGGTCATAGGGAGTGTGTGGATCATAAAGATGAATCCATGCAAAAAACTTGTCCTGGTTGTTCTCCTCGAACCATTTGTATGCCTCAGCCAACACTTCATCCCCTCTCCTCTGCACAGAATCTAGACTCACTTTTTTGTACTTGGTCAGATCGAAATTGTCATAGTAATAATCAAATCCTTGATCGAGTCCCCAGCGGGAATCGAGGACAAAAGCGGCGACAAACGCTCCGGTCGCATATCCCCTACTCTTTAATTCTTCAGCTAATGTGACATGGCTTTCATCAAGGTAAAAGCCACCATTATCGCGAATTCCATGATAAAGAGGATAAGTTCCTGTGAGAATAGAGGAATGAGATGGAAGAGTAAGGGGGGCTTGTACGATATTGTGTTCAAAGAGAATCCCTTCATCGGCCAATCGATTTATATGTGGCGTCTTTACACTGTTATAACCGTAGCATTCCAAATGATCCGCCCTGAGTGTGTCAATAGTAAACAGGATGATGTTCAGTTCCTCAAGCTTAACGGGACTTAATATGGATCGGAAGGACTTTAGGGTTTTATCGCTTGATATTTTTTTATCTGGCGGGGCTTTCAAGAAGAACAAATATATGAGCAACCCGACCAAAACAAGGAAAATCACAGCCGGAATCCATATTCTTTTATTCATAATCATATCTTCCTCAATCTAACTCGGATATCTTTTTTTTCAGGATTTTTACCTTTTCCTCAACATCAGTTTGATGGTCGTTGATTTCCAATGATTTCTCCCACGCGGCCAGGGCTTCATCCCATATCCCCAGGCGGTAATAACATTCTCCTATTGAATTCAGAAGGTTTGAATTTATCCCATAATGGGAGAGAGCCTTGTT
>JAGLRY010000162.1 GCA_023135995.1 Candidatus Aminicenantota bacterium
TCTCCACCACACAATTGGGACACTCAATAACGCAATGTGTATCCATGCCATCACGGTTTTGGAGATGCTTACTCTTCGTTTTTTAAATTTGAAGAAAAGACAAAAATGAGTTAAATTAGAATTTGACGAGAATGTTCAAGAAAATCCTTATTTGTATTTTGCTCGGATGTTTATACCCTATTTTCGTGCTTCCGCAGTCGAAACCCGACCTGAAGATGTCCGAACACTACCGACAGTGGCTGGAAGAAGAAGTCATTTACATTATCACCGCCAAGGAGCGCGATGTTTTTCTGAAGCTCCAGACAGACAAAGAAAGGGAGATTTTTATTAAAGCCTTCTGGAAGCAAAGGGACCCAACCCCTGGGACTCCCCGCAATGAATTCAGGGAGGAGCATTATCAAAGGAGGAAATACGCCAACGAATACTACGGCCGGGGGACTCCGCGGCCAGGCTGGAAGACCGAACAGGGAAGAATCTATATTATTCTGGGTCCGCCTCTGAATATCGAGGACCATACGAATATCAACGGTGTCTACCCCGTCCAAATATGGTCTTACGCTGGCGACCCGAATTATGGCCTGCCCGTCGGATTTAACATTATCTTTTTCAAAAGACATGGAATGGGAGAATATATCCTCTACTCTCCCGCGAGTGACGGGCCGGAAAGCCTGATCGCTGATTGGGGAACAGGCTTGACTGCTGATTATCCGCAAAATACCAGGAATCAGCAGGCCGGGTATCAGCAACTGGTCAAGCTTGCCCCCAATTTGGCCTACCAGACTCTTTCGCTCATTCCGGGGGAAAGAGTGATGGAGGGAACAGTCTCCCTTGCCTCTACGAAGCTGATTGGAAATGTCTTTTCCTATCCCCTTAAAAAGGTAGAAGATCAGTATGCCGAGATGCTCCTCAAATACAAAGATGTCATCGAAGTCGATTACTCGGCCAACTACATCGACAGCGATTCTTCTCTGCAGATCATCAAGGATAAGGCCGGATTTTTTATGGTTCATTATTCCATAGAGCCGAAGAGGATTTCGGTTGAAGCCTACGGAGAAACTTACAGCACGAATTTTGAGCTCGACGGCCGAATTTCCGACCTCGATGGGAACACAGTTTATCAATACACGAAAGAATTCCCGCTCACTTTCAGCGCCGAGGAAATCAACGACCTGTCCGCCAAATCGCTGGCCATCCAGGACCTCTTTCCCCTAGTGCCTGGGACTTATAAATTCGACTTTCTGCTCAAAAACACAGTCTCTAAACAATTCACGACCTTCGAAGCGAACATCACGATTCCGGAGGAAAGCAACTTACCAGCCATGACCTCGCCTTTGCTTGGATACCGGTTGGAGAAAAACACCTCCCCGGCGCCCGAATTTCTTCCCTTTAAGATCAAACACGGCCAGTTGCTGATCCCGGCCCGGAAGACCTTTGCCCAGAAAGAGGATCTGATTGTGTTTTTTCAGGTCCTGGGTCTTTCTCCGGGACTCCAGGGTACGGGAAAGCTAGAATATGCCATTTTCCGCAGGGACGCTCTGTTTCTGAGTCAAACAAGAAAAATCGACGAGTATGGCACCGGGCCGGATTTCCTCGAAGTTTTTCCTCTCCGAGATTTTCCGCCGGACTATTACAAAATCAAAGTCTCCCTGCTGGATTCCCGGGGAACTGAGCTCCTAATCCGGGAAGAGGACTTCGAGATTACGGCGGCCCCAGTCATCGGCCGTCCGGTCATTGTCTCCAAGGTTCAGCCTGGCTTTGGCGGAGAGGAATACGATTGTGATATGGGCCTCCAGCTGCTCAACCTCGGAAGAAACAAGGACGCCCTGTTTTATCTGGAGAAGGCGTATGCCAAGAATCCGGCTCAGCTCAAATACGGCTTAGGATTAAGTCAAGGCCTTTTTGCCGAGGAGCAATACCAGAGGGTCAAAGACATTCTTACGCCGTTTAGAGAGGAAAAGGCGACGGACCTGGTGCTTTACTTCCTCGGGAAATCCGTCCATTCTCTGGGACAACTGGACGAGGCGATTGTCGATTATGCGGATTACCTTTCCCGCTTCGGGCTGAACCTGGAGATTCTCAACCTATTGGGGACAGCGTACTACCAGAAGGGTAACGCCGCGGAAGCGCTTCGGGCCTGGCAAAGGTCCCTTGAGATCAATCCCGACCAGGAAAACATCAAAAAGCTTGTCCAGTCCCTGCAGGAAAAGAACAAGCGCAAATCCACATCGCTGAATACAAGATAAATATATCCCCGGACGATGAGCCGTGTCGGAGGGGAAAAAACGTTAGGGTTGGATTAACACCCCACTGTCTGGCTTCAATTCTTGAACTGAAGTTAAACTGAACGAGGTTACGCATGGTCAATTTCGCCTTCTTAGACTGGTTTTGGCTGGTTGCTTTCATTATTCTCATGGTGTTCTGCGGGGTGCTCTTCTACAAGCTGGGAAAGAGATCGCTGTCGGATTTTTTTCTAGCCGGCCGAGGACTGCCTTGGTGGTTGCCTGCAGCCTCTGTCTACGCCACCCATTCTGCCACTGACACTCCGATGTGGATCAGCGGCGTCATTTACAAGTATGGAATGCGCGGCATCTGGTACACATTTTTCTCGGCCTGGTGTGCCATCTCCGCTTTTGCCTCAACCCGCATCTTTCGACGTTCTCTTGCTTATACCCAGGCCGAATGGCAGACGCTTCGCTATTCAGGATTGGGGGCGGAACTCCTGAGAGGATGGATTGCCGGTTGGCAGGTCTTTATGAACATGTTTGTGCTTGGCTGGGTTGGGATTGCCATGGGCAAACTCTGTGGATTCCTATTTGGCTGGCCAGAATGGATAGGATTGATACTCTTTTCCTCTTTATGCGCCATATATGTCCTGGCCGCCGGATACTGGGGTGTTGTCATGGCGGACTTCCAGCAAGGAGTGATCGCATTTTCTGTCATCATTATCGTTTCTCTTTGGGGGATAGTGGCTGCCGGTGGGCCTAGTGGAATCATGGCTAAACTCGATGCTTTGGGCGAGACCTGGCGGTTGAGTCCTTTTGCTTTCTCAGGAGTGACTTCCGGTGATTTTCCTTTGGCCTGGTTTCTGACCATGATGGTCATAGCTATTATCGGCGGCTTTGGCATGGGGACGGCCATCGATTGGTATCCCGAGGCACAGCGCATTCAATCCGCCAAAACGGTTCGAGATTCCAGCTACAGCATTTGGGCGGGTTCCGCTTTGATCATTGTCAGGAACTCACTTTGGACCGTTGCCATTCTTGCCTTTTATTCACTGTACCCTCGGATTCAATCAACCGCCGAGTACGAAATGGCCTGGTATCGTCTGGGATTTGAATTTTTGCCTGTCGGACTGGTGGGCTTTTTCTTTGCGGCAATCGTGGCCATTCACCTTTCCACGATTTCCACTCATCTGAACCTGGGGGCCTCCTATGCGACCCGGGATCTCTACCACCACTATTTTAAGCCTAAGGCGAGCGATAAAGAGTTAGTCTGGGTGGGAAGAATCACCACACTCATAATTCTCCTTGGTTCTTTTGTCTATGGTCTGATGATGCAGGAGATCACTCAGTGGCTCATCTTTGCCCTCTGGATCATGGCTGCGGGGATATGGCTTCCAAACATACTCCAGGTCATCTGGTGGCGTTTTAATGCCTGGGGATACTTATCCTCATGGATTGCCAACCTCGGATTCAGCTGGCTTGTCGTCTGGGTTCTTCCGGAGTTCAAAGTCATTCCCGTACTCCCGGATTATCTTCAATTCTGGAGTATGATGGTTTTGGGTGCGGTGATTTATATCCCTATCACGTTCCTGACAAAACCCGAAGATATGGACCGGCTGGTCAAATATTATGTGATGTCCCGTCCGTTGGGGTGGTGGAAGCCGGTTGCCGAAGAAGCTGAGCGCAGAGGATTACTCAAGCTTGAAGACCACCGCAGCAGAGGAGGGAATTAAAATGGGCTGGATAAAAACAAAATGGACGCCGGAACAGGCGGATAGATGGACGAAGGAGGACTATATCACTTTCATCATCTCTCCTCTGATCTATGTCTTGTTAGCCCTCGGTGTAGCTTTTTCGTTGCTACTCCTATGGTACGGGTGGGTCATGGTGGGAGCGAGTATAATCCTGCTAATCGTTATGATTAAAATTATCGATCCAAAGCTGAAGGCGATCTCAGAAGATTACGAAACGAAACAGAAAAAATACCTAGAGGATTTAGAAAAAATTGCCAGGTGGGAGGAATAAATGGATCAAGGTTTTGCTGTAGTTATAGGGATGTCGATTGCGTATTTTTTCTCTTTTCTCGGCCTTCTTCTGGCATATTATTCATACAAGAAAAAGCACAAGGATAAAGGAGATTAACGATGGTGGGTATTATTTTACCTCTGGTGGTACTCCTTCTTTCCTTCTTCCTGACCATCTTACTTTACCGCCATTTTTCAAGGAAGATGTGACCTTCCTCATCCCGAGTGAGAGGCTCAGTCTTTTTCTTGGCTTAAAAGATAATCGGCGGCCAATACGTTAAAAACATAAGCCGCTGAACCCCATATCACATACTCGGTTTCATACCAGTCCCAGGCATTCGAGCGGTACTCGATAAATTTGGGCCTGATGAAAGAAGCACCGGAAACAACGCCTCCCGGGATATATGTCCACTCTGACCGGTTGAAACCATACCCGACAGTGGCGGAATTTATGCCGACTCCTGAGACATAGGAATGATTAGATGCCGGATGGTGTCCGTAATTATAATTCAGTGCGGAATAAAGGCACTCCTCATCAAAAATCTCAGGAAAATGTTTGATGAAGAAATAGGATCTTGCGCCAAGGAGCAGAACATCCCAGTTGTTTCCCCATATCTTGAAGTCAAAATAGACTCTGTATGGGCTCTTTGAGAATTCTTTCTCCATGTAATCTTTGACTTCCTTCAGCTTTTCAGTGATGGTCGTTTTGTATGTGAAATCTTCAACTTTTGCCAGTGCCCTGACGAGCGTATAGCCTGAAATCTGCCAAAAGTCGAGAGCAGGCATGTTCCTCACGGATGGAGCAAGCGAAAGAAGCCGGTCTTTGTATGTTGCCTTGCCTGTGGTGAAGTAAAGCTCCGCAGCAGCGGCGAGCTCCCAGGAGTGGTGTTCGTCTTCCTGAGGTTGATAGGAAACTTCATAATGAACGGGATCATGTGATTGCTCATACTCCCATACGTCTTCCGCAGCTTGACGACACTCTGCAGCGAGGTCATCATCGAATCCCCGAAGAACTCGGGAAGCGATGGCTGCCACTTGAGCGAACTGGTATTGTCCTCCTGTGTTCCTGTTTGTGAACACCCATCGGTCGTCGAATCTCCCTGATCGGCCATCTTTTTTCTCCTCTGTTTTGAGAGCCGGGTCATAGATCAGCCCGTCAGTGATGTTCACAGGATCTCCCACGACAATATAGTCTAGGATCTTATTCTCGATTATCCCTGGAGAGACATGGCCGGTCGACCTGTAAAGTGCCAGCAGGAATTCCATACCAAAGGCGATTTGCTGCAACATGTCATCCTTTCTGTCCGGCCGGAATATGTCAACCCTCCTTAGATCTCTGTTTATTGTAGTTCTGTCTCTCAGAGCGCCAAACTCCTCATGTGCAAGAGCCATCCAGAGCACAGTCCATGCGATACTCCCGAAAGGAAGGTCATAATCGGCTGCATCGTGCCACCCACCCCAGTCGAGCCCCGGGATATGTTCATTAGCCTTGAAGGGCGTTTCAGTTTCTGCCTTCTGTCTGTAGCTATCGAAGTGTTCTGTATTCGGGGGGGCCTGGATCCCATCGTCCAGATGGCAGGCGCCGTGCCAGACCTGTTCTCCCTGCCGAACCTCCACGTGACACATCTGCACGGGAAAGAAAACGTCCATTGTCGGGTGCCAAGCCTCTTTATAGACATGCGGGTGAATAAGGATAGGTCCGGCTTCCTGGTCCTCGTATTTTAAGAAGTATTGACCCGGTTCAGTAATCTCTGTGAAATCAAAGGTGTGATATGTGAAATCAAACAACTCTCCCCACTTTTCAGGGGGTGTTTCTTTGACGATCACCTTTTTCCCGTCGTCAGCGAGGCGGGAAAGGATCATTTTTTCTATGTGTGTGGTCCTCGGATCCAGTTCGAGAACAGCTTGTTTTCTTTGCTTGGGGTGATAGCCTAATTGTGAAACCTGTATGATGGATTCCCGCCGCCAGCTCTGGTCGATCCTTGGCGTGATTTTTACTATGAAGCGCTTACTGGGAGATCTGTGAGTGAGCGTTACGAATACCGTGTATCCTGCATGATTGGCCCGGCCTCTGCTGTCAATAAGGCTTAAATCACAATTTTGTTCAGCCTCTATGGTGAAGGCCCTCAAATCGTCCTCGGGTGCAATCTGGATTTTTTCGGCACTGGAGATCAGCATCTCTTTTCCCATGAATCTCTCTGGAAAATAGTTGAGTGTATCCTCTCCTCTGTAAGTTTTGTACTTGTATTCGTTCGGGTAGATCTCGAATTTGAGCATGAAATTGGCAATCTTTGTCCAGTCGATAGGCTTGTCGAACTCGACGGTCAGGATAATCGAGTTGCCGTCTGTGCGGCATATCAAGCTGTAATCGATGTCGACAGGTAGAATTTTTCCCCGTATCGTGGAAGAGCGGCTTTGCTTGTCGACTGTTCTTCCTCCGACGTCTTTGGCACTGAAGTCCAAAAGAGGCCTGAGTCCTGTAGAACACACGACTTCGCCGGCATCCATAACCCTCGTCCCGTGGAGAAACATTTGGAGGCCACCTCTTTTCCCCACGATATAGTCGTTATGGTAAACGAGAAACGCGAAACCCGGTGTTTCGAAATAACCCTCCGGAGTTATCTCGATATCTCCAAGGCACAAAGAGCTGAGAAGACATAAAACAAGAGCTGTGGTTAAAAATCGAGCGTATTTGCTGAACATTTCGAGCCTCCCTTTTATAGACTTTGATCATACAGAGTAAATATACCGGAACTTCATGCTTAAATGAAACAAATATCTGGAAGCATCTCCAAAACCGTGATGAATGAAATTCCGAGTGTTCCAATTAGTGATTTCGAAAACGAAATTCCGCCTCAGTCTCCCCAGCGAGGAAACTTCGCTCGGACAAAGGGGCTTCCCTCACATCTCCCCTTGGGAGATGTCCCATGCCCGCATGGAGCCCTTCTCACGGTTTTCTCCACCACACAATTGGGACACCCAATAACGCAATAGGCATTCAATGCCATC
>JAGLRY010000163.1 GCA_023135995.1 Candidatus Aminicenantota bacterium
GAATCTCTCATCAGGAGGACACTTTGAAATACAGGCGGTTCGGAAGATTAGGCTGGATGGTAAGCGAAATAGGCTACGGCATGTGGGGGATGGCGGATTGGACCGGCTCAAATGATGAAGAATCCATGCGCTCCCTCCAGCTTGCTGCAGATCTGGGATGTAACTTTTTTGATACAGCATGGGCATACGGTGATGGGCACAGTGAAAAACTCTTAGGCCAGTTGGTGAAGGCCAATTCAAGGAAGAAGATCTACACAGCCACCAAGATTCCGCCCAAGAATCTTCAGTGGCCCAGTCGACGTGAATACACTCTAGATGACTGTTTTCCGCCAGAGCACATCGAAGAATACCTCCATAGAAGTCTGGATAATGCGGGATTGGAATGTTTCGATCTCGTTCAATTCCATACCTGGGAAGATGAATGGCTAAAGGATGAGCGGTGGATAAATAAAATGACCGAGCTTAAGAGTCAAGGATTGGTCAATTCCGTAGGCATCAGCTTGAACCGCTGGGAGCCATGGAATGGAATAAAAACCGTAAAATGCGGCCTGATTGATGCTGTTCAAGTGATCTATAACATATTCGACCAGAATCCCGAGGATGAACTCTTCCCTGCCTGTTTTGAGATGCAGGTTGCGGTCATTGCCCGTGTGCCTTTTGATGAAGGGGCATTGATCGGTTCGCTGACTAAAGACAGCAGCTGGCCTGAGGGAGACTGGCGCAACACTTATTTCGTTCCAGAAAACCTTATCCCAAGTGTAGAACGTGCCAACAAATTAAAAAAACTTCTGCCAGAAGGAATGGCGTTGCCCGAGATGGCACTACATTTCATCCTTAATAACCCAAATGTGAGCACAATAATCCCCGGTATGAGAAAGCCGAGTCATGTGAAGTCGAACATGGCAGCTAGTGATGCGGGCCCCTTAGCAGAAGATCTTCACAAGAAGTTGCATGCGCATCGGTGGGACCGCGAGCCCACAGACTGGTCGCAATAAACATCATCCCATAGTATTTAGCAATCAGAAGAGTTATTAACGTTTTTTCTGCTTTCCAGAGATTCCCTTCTATAAAGAATTGAGTGCCGAGAACTTATCTGCAGGTTGTACAGTCTCCACACGGTTTTCTCCACCACATAATCGGACCACACAATAACGCAATGTGACACATGCCATCACGGTTTTGGAGATGCTTACCAAATATCTCATTTTTTGATTTTTCGGATGGATGTGGATTAGAATGAATATTCTCATCAGAGGTTATATCTCATGAAAGGCGTGATCATTCTTTTGGGTGCTCCTAACGATAAAAAAGGAAGACTCTCTAATATTGCCAGAGAGCGATGTGATCAGGCTATTCTGGAATACAGAAAACATCCCAAATATAAGATTCTTCCTATGGGGGGATTCGGCTCCCATTTCAACGTGACGGACAAACCGCATGCGTATTATTCCAGCTGTTATCTCATTTCCAAGGGCGTTCCCGAGGAGGACATCCTTGAATTTGGGGAAAGCTCGAATACGGTAGAAGATGCAGAGCTTTCTTGGCCCATCATTCAAAAATATGGAGTTGAGAGAGTGATCGTTGTGACCTCTGATTTCCATATGCAGCGTGCGCGGGTTATTTTTGAGAAAAGATTTTCAGAGATTGCAATCATGTTCGCAGAATCGAAAACTCGTTTGTCACAGAAAGAACTGGACAAATTGAAATTGAAGGAGAAAAAAGCGCTATCACGACTGCACTATTCTGGATAAAACGCATGTTCTATTGTGCTTGACTTTTCTCTCTTCAGGCGATAGCTTTGGAAAAAATGGAACATTCTCAAAATTATTTCTTCTTTCAAAACTCTGTAAAGGGGAGGTTAAATGGTACTTTGTAGACAATTGATGTTTAGGTTTATCCTGATGTCTATTTTATTGGTCTTTCTTTCGTCGGGATCGAACGCAATCAATCCTGTATCTCAAAAACAGACTCTTGATCTCATGCCTGTTCCGAAAAAAATCTCTCTGGGACAGGGCTGGATGGGCATCGACTCTGGATTTTGTGTTGCATTGACTGGATACACAGAACCCAGGCTGGAGAGAGCAGTGCACCGGTTGATCGAACGATTGATGACACAAACGGGAATACCTCTCCCTTTAGGTTTGGAAGAGGATGCCTCCAAGGCCGTCTTGGAGATCCAGTGCACAGGTCCAGGAGAAAAGATGCAGTCGATGAAAGAGAATGAGGCTTACACACTTGAAGTGACATCTGCTCGAGTTCATTTAAAAGCACTCACGCCATTAGGTGTGCTCCATGGAATAGAGACTTTTTTACAGCTCGTTCAGGTCGGCGCAGAGGGATTTTATGTGCCCGCTGTCCGGATAGAGGATGAGCCACGATTCCCATGGAGGGGGCTGCTGATCGATGTCTGCCGGCATTGGATGCCGGTTGAAGTGATCAAACGCAACTTAGACGGAATGTCTGCTGTAAAGCTCAACGTCCTTCACTGGCATTTATCGGAAGACCAGGGTTTTCGGGTCGAATGCAAAAGTTTCCCTAAGCTCCATGGGAAGGGCTCTGACGGGAACTACTTCACCCATGAGCAAGTTCGTAAGATCGTGGAATATGCTCGTGACCGGGGGATCCGTGTCGTTCCTGAATTTGATATGCCCGGTCACACCACATCCTGGCTTGCTGGATACCCAGAACTTGCCAGCGCTCCCGGTCCCTACGAGATCGAACGCCATTGGGGGGTTTTTGATCCCTGCATGGACCCGACCAAGGAAAAACTCTATGAATTTTTAGATGTCTTCATCGGTGAGATGACCCAACTGTTTCCTGATGAATATTTTCATATCGGCGGAGATGAGGTCAACGGTAAACATTGGAACGCTAATCCTGAAATAGCCTCCTTCAAGAAGAAACACGGAATGAAGGACAATCACGACCTGCAGGCCTATTTCAATAAGCGAATTCAAGCCATCGTGAGCAAGCATGGAAAAAAAATGGTGGGGTGGGATGAGATCTTCCACCCGGATCTCCCTCAGGATGTGGTTGTGCATAGCTGGCGAGGTCCAAAAGCTCTGGCTGAAGTCGCAAAAAAGGGATACATGGGGATTCTCTCCAATGGGTACTATCTGGACCATCAGCTCTCTGCAGATGAGCACTACAGGGTGGATCCATTAGGTGGAGAAGCTTCGGCTTTGAACACAGACGAACGGGCGTTTGTTCTTGGTGGAGAGGCCTGCATGTGGGCGGAGTTTGTCAATCCCGAAACCGTGGATTCCCGCATTTGGCCGAGAGTAGCCGCTGTTGCCGAAAGGCTCTGGTCTCCTTCCCATGTGAACGATACGGATGACATGTACCGGCGCTTGCAAATCCTGGATACAAAGCTGGATTGGATAGGATTAACCCACCGCATGAACTATCCAAAAATGCTCAAGCGTCTTACAGGTAAACATCCCATCGATTCGCTCAAGGTGCTTGCCGATATCGTCGAACCTGTAAAATATTACACGCGACCGGGGACTAAAGAATACACTCAAATGACGCCCCTGAATCGTTTGGTTGATACCGTCAGGCCGGAAAGCCTGAGGGCTCGGGAATTCAGGATTTTAGTGGATGCGATGCTTCTGAGCGCTCCCCGTTATGATAAAAACCGCTTTATCATTGAGGACCATCTTAAAAAATGGCGTGATAACAACCTCCTGCTGCTTCCCATTTGCGAATCTTCATTTCTTTTGGAGGAGATTTTACCCCTATCCCAGGATGTCAAGGATTTGGCCGAGGCAGGGCTTCGCGCTTTGCAGTACCTTGAACAAAACCAGGATCCTCCGAAAGAATGGCTCAAACGTGTAAAACCAATACTGGAGCGACCTAAAAAGCCTGATTGTGAGCTGAAAATCATGATAGTACCGGCCATTCGTAAAATGGTCGAAGCGGCCCAGATGAAGCATGAAAAGAAACGGCCAGTAGCCAATCTTCCGTTTCTTTTTCTGGATGATTTTGAAGGGGGTGAAACACAAGCATGGAAGCCTAACTTCCCCCAGAACTGGAGAGTAGACACTGAGGAAGAGTCTCGAGCTTTTCACCTAGTAGCTCCAGGGGAGATGGATGCGGTTGTTGCCCCCACTTCCTGGGCCGTATTGAAAGGGTTTGATGTGGGAAGCTTTGCTTTAACAGGTCAGGTAAAGTGCAAGGCCGATCCTGAGAATCCTCATCGTGATATGGTCATCGTTTTCCATTTTCAAGACCCCACTCATTTCTATTATGTTCATTTTTCCGCAAGCAGCGATGATAAACACAACATCATCGGGCTGGTGGATGGGAAAGATCGAGTCAAGATCAACATGGAGCCTGCAGGAAAAACCGTCCCTCGGCTGTTAGACAGCGAGTTCCATGATTTCCGAGTGAGCTATGATGCGGAATCAGGAAAAATTCTCGTCTACATGGACGATATGACAACGCCCCTCATGACTGCTGTGGACAAGACATTCACTTATGGGCTGGTTGGCATCGGTTCTTTTGACGATACCGGATGTTTTGATAACATCAAACTGTGGGGAAAAAAGATTCAATAGTTTTTTTTAGAAGGAGGGGACAATGAGCGAAAAATCTTTGAATCGCCGCGATTTTCTCAAAAAGTGTGCGGCTTCGACCGCAGCTCTCGGCGTTTTTTCTTGTCGTGATCTCTTTGCCAAAGGAGAAAAAGGGAAATACAACGCAAAGGGCGTGCCAACCCGCGTTTTGGGAAAAACAGGCGTGTCTGTCCCGCTTATTGTTATTGGCGGGGGGAGCCGATTTTGTACCGTTAAGGACCCTGAGGAGAGCGCAGCAATACTGAATTATGCCGTCGATCACGGATTCTATTACTTGGATACAGCCCACGATTATGGTTATGAGGGTGTCGTCAGTGAAGAGCGCTATGGGTTAGTTTTGAAGGACCGACGGGATGAAATCTTTCTCGCCACAAAAGTCCAGAAAAGGACCTACGATGATGCGATGGAGGATATAGAAGAGAGCCTTAGACGTTTGCAGACCGACCGGCTGGATCTTCTGCAGATCCACAACATTCAAATGTTGGACGACGTCGAAAAGATCGGGGCCAAAGACAGTGTCCTTAAAGCGCTCCACAAGATGAAGGATGAAAAAGTAACCCGGTTCATCGGGTATTCCGGACATCTCTCTGCAGAATCGATGGCAGCGATGGCAGAGCGTTATGACTTTGACACCATGCTTATTGCATTGAACCATTATGAGGAGCGGAAAGGGGATTTTGAAAAACAGGCTATTCCTTCTGCCGCTGAAAAGGACATGGGCGTTCTCGCCATGAAAGTCATCCGGCCTCGAGAGACAGTCAAGGGGGTCAAACCCGATGAACTGATTCGGTATGCCTTGAGTCTGCCTCATGTTCATGCGGCCATAATCGGGACGGATAGCCTCGATGTTTTGAAAAAAAACATTGAATTGGCGAGGAATTTTGAGCCAATGTCTCAGGGAGCCATGAGACATATACACTCGACCCTATCACCCTTTTTTGCAGGTAAAGATCTGGCCTGGATGCACCCGGGCTATTCGGATGGAATTCCGGTCTAGCGTGGAATTCGCCTCACTCGAGGAGCAGTTTGTTTAAATGCTACGCCAGAGCACTCTGGAATGATGTGGGCTTGATTGAGAATTAATCCGTTCGTTTTCTCTTTTTTGCGAGAAAGTCATCCACCTTGTCTTTGTGTTCATACACCCATTTGTAATAGCTCTTTCGCGCGAGCTTCGATGCGGCTTCTTCGTCGATGATGAATTTCGCCTGAGGATGAAGTTGGAGAATTGAAGCAGGGACAGATGCTGTGATAGGACCTTCAATGCTTTGCTGAATGGCCGCACTTTTCTCTTCGCCGGATGCAAGAAGGAGAATCATCCTGGATTCCATGATGGTCCCTATCCCCATTGTAAGACAATATCTGGGAATTTCATCTTGGTGGTGAAAAAAATGCGCATTAGCTGCAATGGTCTCCTGCGTCAGAGTTTTGACTCTTGTCCTGGAAGAGAGGGATGAACTGGGTTCGTTAAATCCGATATGGCCGTTTTCCCCTATGCCCAAAATCTGGATATCAATCCCCCCGACCTCTTGGATTTTTGTCTCATATTCGCGACAGTGTGTTTCGATGTGATCGGGAAGGCCTCTGAGATGAAATATATTTTCCTCTTTGATGTTGATGTGTTGATAAAAATTTTGTTGCATGTAGAACACAAAGCTTTGAGAGTGATTATCCGGAAGTCCCAAGTACTCATCCAGACTGAAGGCTAAAACATCAGAAAAGTCCATTTGTTGCTCTCGGTGCAGTCGAATAAGTCTATCGTACACTCCGAGAGGCGTTTTCCCTGTGGCCAGGCCGAGAACAAGGTTTTCCCCCTTTTGCCATGTTTGGTGGATGAGCCTGACGGCTTCATCACACATATCGCTGTAGTCTTTTTTGATGATAACTTCCATTTTACAGTCCTGACATTTCAATTTTAAAGCGGCACAAAACCTCTTCGGCCTTACGTTGACTCTTGGCTTCTACCAATATTCTGATAATTGGTTCTGTGTTGGATGGCCTTATGTGAACCCAATGATCGGCAAAGTTGATCTTGAGGCCGTCCAGGGTCGATATGTCCTCTGACTCTCCATATTTTTTCTTCAATTGTCTTATGATCCGATAGGCTTCCTCTGGCGAGCCATTAATTTTGTCCTTGAGCATTACGTAGGAGGGGATTTTTTGTCTGAGCTGAGATATGGTTTTACCTGTGCATGCCATATGCTCTAGCGTTAATCCCATGGCTGTGAAGCTGTCTCTGCAGGGGTGAATAGCAGGCAGAATAACGCCACCGTTTCCCTCTCCTCCGATGGGAGCCTTTGTGTTTAGAATCTCTTCGACGACGTTGATCTCACCGATTTTTGTCCTTATGAGCGGGACATTGTGATCTCGCGTCAGATCCTCGATAGCCTGAGATGTGGACAGGTTTATGACCACGGGTCCAGGTTTTTTGCTGAGTACATACTTGACTGCCAGTGCCAAGGTCAATTCTTCTCCGAGAGATGAGCCATTCTCATCTACTATCGCTAATCTGTCGGCATCGGCATCCTGGATAAATCCCACATCCGCTCTGCTGTCGACTACAGCCTGGCAGAGCCTGGTGAGATTTTCTGGAATAGGTGCGGGATGATGGGCAAGCGCCCCGTCCGGTGTGGCGTTCAATAGAATCGATTCACAGCCCATTGCCTCCAAGAATTCAGGAACGAGCACAGCACCTGCTCCGTTTGAGCAGTCTGTCACCACTTTAAATTTTCTTCTGCGGATTGCTGCAATATCCAAGGTGTTCAATAATTTTTGAAGATGAGGGCCGGTGGGATTTTCCTCGGTGAGGAGATTATTGTGTTTATCCGCGTGAACAAGAGAGAATTCGCCCTGGTGGTAGATATCCAGAAATTCTTGTGTTTGTGATGGATTCAGATAAAGCCCTTCTCCGCTGATGAATTTGAGCCCATTCCAATCCTTGGGATTGTGACTGGCCGTGACAGCAATTCCACCGGTGGCATTATTTTCTTTGGTCAGAACCAAGAACGAGGGAATCGGACAAATGCCCACATCAACGGGCTGGCAGCCGACCGACAGAAGCCCAGAAATAACGGCATTTTTGATCATGAAACCCGATGCTCGAGCATCCTGGCCTACGAAAATTTTCCCCCGGCCAAGATAAGATCCAAACGCCTGGGCAAACCGGGCTGCCAGTTGCGGTGTTAAGCTGTCACCAACTACGCCCCGAACGCCTGAGATGCTGATTTTTAGAGAGAGTCTTTTTTTCATTTTAGACAAGTTGAGAGACGAAGTTTGCCGCCTTGTACAATCTCTCCTTTGCTTTCTCTTTTGATTTACTCTCCGAAATGATCCTTATCATGGGTTCTGTCGCAGAAGCACGAATGTGGATCCAGCCATCTTTCCATTCAGTTTTTACCCCATCTACGGTAGATATCTGATGAGATGAGTATAGTTTTTTGATCTCACTGACGATAGAATGAGCTTTTACAGGCGGGCAGTATATCTTCTCCTTAACGATGTGGTATTTGGGAAGCTCTTTGACCATTTCGGAGATTTTTTGGGTTCTCACAGCCATCATTTCCAATATCATTCCCATGGCCAAAAAACCGTCGAAGGCCGGATGGAAACCTCGGATGGCAATGCTTCCGCTCCCTTCTCCCGCCATCACGCCATCTTCTTCGATCATTGTCTGAATGCAGTTAGATTGTCCGACCTTGGTCTTGATAACATCGCATCCATGACATCGAGAGACATCTTCGATCATTCGTGAGGTGGAATAATTGGTGATGACCGAACCGGGTTGTTTTCGCAAATAATATCCCGCTATCAGGGGAAGCGTATATTCCTCAGACAGCGTTTCACCATCTTCGGCCACGATAGAGATGCGGCTGACATCACTGTTGAGTAGAAAGCCCACGTCGGCTTTCATAATTTTGGTAATTGAGGCCACCTCTGAAGCATTCCGTGGTCGAGGCTCGGGGTCGTGGGGGAAATATCCCGTCGGTTCGTTGTTAACAGGAATCAAATCACAGCCCAGTCGTTTGCAGAAGGCATCGACAATTCCTGCGCCTCCACCATTACAAGCATCGATAACCACCTTATAGGCCGCCTTTCTTATGGCACTCCCATCGAGGAATTTAGAAAGCTTAGTGAAATAGGTGTCCAAATAGTCTGTACGTGATGCCACAAATCCCAGCTTGTCGGTGGGTACTTTCTTGAATTTTTCCAGGTGATAGATGTCCAGGACCTCTTCGCCCTGGTAGGAATTCAGGTATGTCCCCTCGTGATTGATGAAGGTCAAGGCGTTCCAATCAGCATCATTATGCCCTGCGGAGATGGAGATTGCCCCCCTGGCCTTAAGTCTTTTGACCATGTATTGTAGAATAGGCGTCGGGCAGATTCCTAGGTCGATAACTTTACAACCTGTTGCAAGCAATGCGGATGTTGTTGCCGCGTGGAGCATCGGCCCCGATATTCGCGTATCTCTTCCCAGGAGGACTTTCTGAGAATTTAGGTAAGTGCCGAATGTGCTGGCGAAATTCATGATCAACTCGGGTGTGAGTGTGTCGCCGACGATCCCTCTGACGCCAGATATTCCAATTTTTAGAAGCTTCACTTTACTGGTCCATATCGGATTCAATTATATACAAATTTGTGTTTTGCTGAAAGTGATCCTTTTATCACACGCCCCACAAAACTTTCTAAGAAGAAGGGCATTCGGATGCTGCTGTTTCCATTAAAATGAAGAAGGCCTGGCCTTCTGTAGCCGTTCCCGCGGATTCAAAGTTGGGCGCTCCGCACACATCTTGGACAAGGCCGTATTTATCGACCTTCTGGTGGGCAGCTTTTCGCATACGGTCCGCGTGTTTCCTGTACGAAACATCTAACCATCGGCCTTGAATTCCGCGGTATATGGAGTAGGCGAGCATCTGAGAAAGGTTCGTTTCGATGAATGTTTTGGGATTGTCAACGACATCGTGAAAAAGCCCGTCAAGGCGTTGATACGCAAGGCATCCGTCGATGACTTCGCGGACATAGGACACCAACCGCTTTTTTTCTCTCGCCATTTGTTGAGGCAACGCTTTAATGACCCTAGCCATGCCTGCTGCGGCCCAACCATTTCCCACTCCCCAGAAGTCTTTCCTGTAGAAATCGTTCAGGTCATCGTCCCATATCTGGGAAAAGAGTTTTTTCTCCGGATTCCAGAGCAGTTTTCGGAATCCTTCGATCTGCTTCACGGCTTCGCCTGGACGTCCGGCGACGGCGATAAAAGGAGGCGCCATGTACATAGAGTCAACCCAAACCTGAGGTTTATGGACGATGTGGTAGAGCGTCCCATCTTTGGTTTTGGGAGCCTTTGTCAGCAAATAATCGAGCATATTTTCCGCTCCTCTTTGAAGTGTGGAATCTCCTGTAGTTTTGGCCGCGAAGAGGACGGCTTCGCCGTTTGCGGCGGGGTCGGTCACACCCTGATTAGAACTGACAACTGCCAGCCTTCCGTCATCGAGCTGGCGAAGAACGGCATCCTTTGCCATCAGGATTACCCATTCGGTCTCACCAGACTCTAGCATGGCTTGGGCTGCTACACCTTGCTCCCATGCATACCGCTGCATAGACAGCATCGCTCGTTTTACTTTTTCGATTTTTTCACTCAAGGCTGCCTTTTGAGTGACATTCTTTTCTCCAATAAAGAGAGATGCTCCAGTTGCAGCGCTGTACAGCGCTCCGTTTTTTAGAAATTTTCGTCTTTTCATTATCCCCTCATGTAATATTAAAAATTTATAAATCTCATTTCCAATCGGAGCGCGCGACTAACTGTCACAAATCAAAAAGCCGTCCTCCACTCACAATTTTTTAACAAATGATCCACCCTAAGGAAGGTGTAATCTCTCTGTATGAGATAATGGATCAAATTTGCCAGCTGGCCGTAAAATTTATCTTTTCGATCCGGGTGAGTTCCGATGTGCAGCAACAGAATGAAACCATTCAGACCAGATGGATATTTGTTCTCATAATCGACTATACTGGAATAAATTAGATCTGACGTTTTGTAGTTGGCCATGTCAGGAGTTGTGTAATCCGCAGTGGATAAGGTACCTGGAGTGAAATTGATGAGAGTGAGTCCGAGCTCTCTTGCCCAATCGGCAATTTTGTTGTTGTGCCATTCGAAGGGCGGGACAAAGTAGACGGCCTTTTTCCTCTCAATACCAAAACGAGCCATGACTGCATAGTTATCCTGGATATCTTTAACAAACTCTTGTTTTGTGATCAGAGTTACCTCCCTGTCTTTCCAGGAGCAGTAGAGGATATGTTTGTCGGAATGCGGGCCCAGATAATGCCCCTCGGTGATTAATCCGAATATGAGGTTTGAGTTAGAGGGATTTCTGTAAAAATCCCCAGTAAAGAAGAAAGATCCGGGAATTTTTTCTTCCTTTAAGACTTTTCGGATAGTGGATCCTCCATCAGAAAAATCACCGCCAGTGAAAATGAGGGCTAGTTTTTTTTTGTCTGTAGCACTGCGTATGATCGCACCATGTTCACGGATGCATGTATGAGAGGATAGAAGAACATCTGCTGCTAGGTCATTTTGAGAATTGAAATCGGTCGAGGGATTGAATGGGAAATTGTTTTGTTGGGTTTGATACTCAGATCCGGTATTTGGGACAGGAGAATGAATAATTGGCCAGAATAATCCAACAAGGATTATAAGACACGGGGCGAAACATATAGGTTTCAAAATATCCGAAGCCTTTTATGGAGTTTTATTCTCCGCCAGTCTGCCGGATCTGATTCTTATTGATCTTCTCTGGGGGCGCTGAGATCTTCGAGCATTGCGATGATGTTTCGTATACCACCGAAGAAAACGATGACAACGAGAAGGGAATATCCGGAAAGTGTGAATAAAAGGACAACCTTCCACAAAAGAATCCAATTCATTGTGTGGCCTCCTGTTGCGAATCTTTACTCCCCTGCAGCGTCCTTTTGTCGGGGAAGAGCAGTGAACCTGCAATCATTCCCACAATAGCTATAACAAAGGTCATCAGACCGATAAATTTATCGCTCAGATAGAATGGGACGTTTTCTCCCTGGGTCCACGGACCGATACCCAGGATAGCCAGAAGCCCAGCGAAGAGAGCTAGAGTTGCACCGGTTTTACTTGCTTTTTTCCAGTACAATCCTGCAGCAACCACAGTAAAAGCTCCTGCAAGATAGATCGTACCGGTCACAGCCATGTAATTCCAGAGGGAGACCGGGGCTTCAAACCAGAGTCCCCAGATGAGGAGAAATATCCCAATGGTGACAATGGAGATGCGTGTGATGAGGAGGCGCTGTTTATCCGATAGCTGACCCTTTTTTAGCGGGGCGATGATATCCTGTGTGATGACTGAGCTCCAGCTCAGGAGGTAGCTGTCATGTGTGGACATGAAGGCGGCGAACATCCCTGCGGCGATCAGTCCCAAGAATCCGGAGGGCAACACCTTGGCAATAAATATAGGCATACCGAATTGACTGTTAAGAGCATCCGGGCCCTGGAATGCAGAGAGGAGTTTAGGGGACTGGGAGACAAAGACGAACGCACAGATACCCCAGAGCATGGGGATTACTCGCCGGGCGAGGTAGGACACCGAGCTCCAGGCGTAGAGCTGTTTGGCCACCTTAGGTGTTTTTGCCGAGAGAGCGCGCAGGGTTCCGGATTGCCAGAGAGCTCCCGCGGAGAAGGTGAGAACGACCATGAAGAGGACATAGATCATCCCGAAGCCAGAGCCTTCAGCTACGGGATTGAACCAGGATGCGCTGTTGACGGTCTCCGGTGCTGTGAAGAGATTGCTCCAGCCGATCTTACGGATGGCAAAATAGGAACCGATGATCATCCCGATGGACAGGACGACAAACTGTAAAAAGTCGTTCAGAACGACAGAAACCATGCCTCCGAGGACCGTGTAGATGAGGACCATGATCAGCATAGCCGACATGAAAAGCTTGAGGCCCGCGGGATTGCT
>JAGLRY010000164.1 GCA_023135995.1 Candidatus Aminicenantota bacterium
ATTCGCGCAATTTGTATACGATGAACCCTGTGATACCGATGGCTAAGATGCAGACTGTTTCGATGATACCGATATGGAAAGCGGAGAATCCGTGTCTAAAGCCCAGCTCAGAGTTGTACATGACTGTCACTAGACCCAATTCTGTTCCGGTTAAGGTTGCAATGGCGATAAACAAGCGGAGGGTACGGCCCGCGACGATAAAGTCACTGAGCTGACGGACATATTTCCTGACAATTATGCCGATGACTACAGGGATACAGATGTAGACCGACACAATGACCCAGTCGATGGTTTTAAAATTCGTGGCAAATACATCCATCAGACCTATTCTCCAGCGTAAGGCGTGGTCAAATCCATATTCTTAAATCTTATATCACATTTGCCTAACCATAGGTATTAAAATTTCGTAAAACACGCGGATCATTTCTGAATCCGTGCTGGTATGAAATTCCGAGAATACAGGCCATCACAGATTCGGAAATGCTGTGTTTAGTACGAAAAAGATTGACAAGAGCAAGCAAAAGATTTACATTTTTTTTATCTGTAAGTAACAAACCTGTTATAAGGGAGTCAAAATGGACAGTGTGTACAAAGTCATCGAGCTTGTGGGCACCAGCCCGAACTCTTTCGAAGAAGCCGCACGGAATGCCGTGGAGACTGCTGCGAAAAGCCTTCAAGACATCAGGATCGCTGAGGTTGCTGAATTCGATATGAAGGTCGAAGATGGAAAGGTCGTATCATTTCGCGCAAGAGTCAAAATCTCCTTCAAGTTCAAAGAGTAGAACACAGGGCAGCCTTTAGGCTTAGGAGGGTTTTTTTATGGACATTCAAATCACAAGTCCGGTTTTTAAGGATGGGGGAACGATCCCGAAGAAATACACCTGCGACGATCTCGATGTGTCTCCGCCTATAGAATGGTCGAATGTGCCTGAAGGCACAATAAGCATCGCCATCGTCTGTGATGATCCGGATGCTCCGATGAAGACATGGGTTCACTGGGTCATTTTCAACATTCCAGGAGATGTGACTTGCCTTCCGGAGAATGTGTCACCCGAGAAAGAACTGGAAAACGGCGCAAGGCAAGGGATGAACGATTTTCATAAGGTCGGCTATGGAGGTCCCTGTCCGCCTTCCGGGATGCACCGGTATTTTTTTAAGATCTACGCTTTAGACACTACACTCGACCTTCCTGCAGGCATATCAAAGTCCCATCTGATGATCGCCCTGGAGGGACATGTCCTCTCAGAGGCGCACTTGATGGGGACTTACACCCGCTGATTTAGGTTTTTTCGTTCTTGCCCTGAGTCCCACACTTATTAACCTGGATTATTCAGGCTAAATCGTTGAAATCAAATCTTGTGTTCTAACATGTTTCACCTTCATGAAAGGGAATATTACAACAGAGCAAATCGTCCGGTCTTTTCTTGCAACTGCAAGTGGTTTTGGTACCGTCGGATTAAAAGATGGCAAACCATTTGTAGAGGTGAAAATGGGAAGCCCGGATGTGGAACATGTTCTGGTTTCGGGGAAAGCAATGACGTTATAACTCTTATTCTGTTAATATACACCTATATTCGAACAGCAACTAAGTGAGCGCAATTGTTAACTCAGTAAGATAAACGGAGAGGCCTATGAATCGGAGATTGTCAGGAATAGCGTGGACGCTTGTTCCATTAATCCTAGTAACAGGACTGATCTTTTACCTGGCATCACAATCAACACAGCAATCGGGTGATTCAAAGTTCCAGAAGGGGATGGCCTTTCCCACCTGGGACGCTGAACTGTATGGAACGGCCTCATCGGATGAATCACTGCGAATTTTGGCTGAGACAACATGTACGGAATGGGTCCAACTTGTGCCCACCTGGTATCAAAACGATCGATTCTCCAACAGGATGTACCCCGATTATGATGGTCAAACCGCCAGGGTGGAAAGCCTAAAGCATGCCATCCAGACTTCCCACGTTCTGGGTCTGAACGTCATGCTCAAACCGCATATTGATGCCTTTAGCGGAGACTGGCGCGGTACGTTCCGGCCTGAAGATCCGGAAGTTTGGTTTGACAACTATATGGACATGATGACGACGTTCGCACAGATTGCCAAGGATGAAGGTGTTGAAATCTTCTCCATCGGCTGCGAATTCGTTGAGCTCACCAAAGCAGAATATTCTCCTGACTGGAGGAAGGTCATCCAAGCTATCAGAGGGCTCTATGACGGCCCACTTGTTTATGCGGCAAATTGGGGGAGGGAGCTTATTCAGGTCGAATTCTGGGATGACCTTGATTTTATCGGGATCGATGCCTATTTTGAGCTGACGAATAAAACAGATCCATCAATGGACGAACTGTTGACGGCCTGGGCCCCCTATCTTGTTCAGCTCGCGTCAATCCATCAGACTTGGCAAAAGCCCGTACTTTTGACTGAGATTGGATACAGAAGCATTGATGGCGCAAATATGAGGCCTTGGGATTGGGAGAATCCTGGGGATCTTGACCTCTCAGAACAGGCCCTGTGTTACCAGGCTGTCATTCGAGCGTTTGGAGAGAAATCCTGGTTTAATGGAATTTATTGGTGGAACTGGGAGCCAAATCCTTCTTTAGGGGGACCGGCCGATAAAGGATATACCCCTTTTGGAAAGCCTGCCGAGATAGTTTTAAAAATATGGTACTGCGGAGAGGACATGGGTAAGAAAGGCCGGTCTCGTCGATGACAGGTCAAATCTCAATGGCTACTGAACGACTTGCCTCTCTGGATGTTTTCCGCGGCATGACTATCGCCTTGATGATCCTGGTCAACAATCCAGGGAGCGGGAAATATGTTTACGCTCCTCTGCGTCATGCCAAGTGGCATGGATGGACGCCCACAGACTTGGTCTTTCCATTCTTCTTGTTCATCGTAGGGATTTCGCTATCTTTTTCCTTGTCGAGAAGGAAGACACAAGGTGCCGGAAGTTTTCAGCTTTATTTCAAGATCTTCCAAAGATCTGTGATCCTGTTTGCGTTAGGACTGCTCCTTCGCCTGATCCCTGATTTCGATTTTTCGACACTCAGGATCCCCGGGGTCCTCCAGCGCATCGCCATCTGTTACATCCTCGCATCTTTGATATTTCTGAAGACGGGGACAAAGGCCCGGATCCTCATTTCTACAAGTTGTCTTGTGGCCTATTGGCTTATCCTGAAGTTTATCCCTGTGCCTGGATTCGGCGCGGGTGTTCTTGAATTAGAAGGAAATCTCTGTGGATATATCGATACCCAACTCCTTTCCGGCCACTTGTACACGCCGAACTTCGATCCGGAGGGTATCCTGAGCACCCTCCCGGCTCTTGTCACAACCCTACTGGGGACTCTGGCTGGAGACTGGCTGCGGTTTTCCCGGTCAAAGCGTTTCAAAACCACAGGGCTTTGTTTTGCCGGGATCGTCCTGACTATTCTGGGACTCTGGCTTCACCGTTTTTTCCCGATCAACAAACAGCTCTGGACAAGCACGTTTGTGCTTTTCACGGTGGGTGCCGCTCTGCTGGTTCTAGGCCTCTGTTATGTGATCGTTGATGGCCTGGGCATCAAAAAGTGGGCCTATCCTTTTCTTGTGTTCGGCACCAACGCGATCACAGTCTATGTGGGATCTGCTCTGATCGCGAAGATGCTCGCCGTCGTGGAGGTCTCCTCGGGAAGCCAATCCATTCCTCTCAAAGCATACATCTACGAGATGTTTCTCAAGCCGGTTGCGGGGGATTTTATCGGCTCACTGCTCTTTCCGCTGTTGCTCCTCACAATCTGGTTTTTTATCATGTGGCCATTGTACAAGAAAAGTATATTCATCAGGATATAGCCTGGATTATTCCTAATATATCGAGGTTTTTATTGAATTCATTCATTCAGTGGGAGACATAACCATGAAAAAAACTATCGCTTTCTCCTCGATCTTTATTCTGTTGATCAGTATTGGTCTTTCCCAAGAGGCCATTTATGATTGGGAGAATCCCTCTGTACTGGAAAGAAACCGAAGAGCTCCGCACGCGACACTGACGGCTTATCCCAACACAGAATTGGCTCTCCGCGGTAACCCTCATAATTCTCCTTTTTTTCTCTCTCTCAATGGAACTTGGAAATTCCGCTGGGTCAAAAAACCCGCGGATCGAAATGTGGATTTTTACAGGACGGATTA
>JAGLRY010000165.1 GCA_023135995.1 Candidatus Aminicenantota bacterium
TCCGATTTTGAAAAGAACACCCACTCTCCATCCGGGGACATTTGGACATTTCCCAAGCGAACCATGTTCAATGAATCATCAACGGTCATAGGACGGAGTTGCTCATTTTGCGAGTAAAGAATACCTAGGAAGAGAAATAAAAGGACCCCACTCAGAATGATTTTTTTCACAAAAAACCTCCTTTATAAAAAGATGAAACCTCAGTGATTATTTCACTATGTTTATCAGTTTTCGCTCAACAACAGGAGCTTGCCGTTAAGAATCCCGTTATAATTCCCCTTTTCAATGCTGATCTTCCCATTAACTATTACGTATTTACTCCCCGAGCTGTACTGACGTGCATCAGAGTGTGTGCCTTTGTCCCTTACGGTTTCAGGATCGAATATAACAATGTCGGCCTTGTATCCCTTCTTTAGCAATCCCCTATCCTTCATTTGAAGGAAAGAGGCAGGCAGGGAGGTCATTTTCTTGATGGCTTTCTCCAGTGTCAATACCTTCTCTTCTCTGACATATTTGCGGAGTACTCTGGCTTGACTGCCAAAAGCGCGGGGATGTCCAATTCTGGGGATGTCGGTCTCCTTTAGGACAGGAAATGCGTCCCCATCACTCGAAAACATCAACCAATCCTGTTCCATCGCATGTTTCATGTCATCCTCAGACATGACTCCACAAGCAACATATAAGTCCGGTTCATCAATGACTAAATCTGCAGCAACATCAAAGGGATCTCTTTTTTGTTCCTCTGCAATGTCCGAAAGGATCTTTCCAATAAGATGGGTATTTTTCTTGGCCACTGTAACCAAATAACTATCCCAACCCGCTAAGGCTACAGAACTTGGCTTATGAGGCTCACCCTCGAGTACCGATTTCCTGATCTGCTCCCGTTTTGATTTATCCGCCAGGGCCTCTGCCAGCTCCTCTATGTACTGCTCTCTCAGTTTCTTCATCTCCAAATCTGACAGATCTCTATCCCTCATCTTCTTTCTGAGTTCTGCAAATGGTTCCATATCACCCGGCAGATGAAAAGGGGCCCAGCCAGCGTTTCTAACCATCGGAAGAATACGTCCTCCTGATGCGTAGTGATAGGGATACATATCAGCAACGATGTTTGTTCCCCTGGTCCGAGCTTCGTTAATCAATTTTACAACCTCTTCCATTTCCCCCCAGTAATTCTTTCGACATACTTTGAGGTGAGATACATTAACGCGTACTCCGGCTTCATCAGCAATTCTGATGGTTTCTTGAGTGGCTTCGGGGACACGATCAAACTCATTCCGTTGATGGCTGGCATAAACTCCTCCATACTCGCCAACAACTTTTGCGACTTCTATAATCTCTTCTGTAGTCGCATAACGGCCAGGAATATATTCTAATCCTGTGCTCATTCCCCAGGCGCCTTCCTTCATCGCCTGTCGAACAATTTTCTTTATTTTCTCCAGTTCTTCTGGTGTGGGTTCGCGTGGTTCTCTCCCCATCACTGTTTGCCGTACAGTTCCGAATCCAACCAGATGAACGGCATTTGTTCCGAT
>JAGLRY010000166.1 GCA_023135995.1 Candidatus Aminicenantota bacterium
CCTTGTTTCTCCCATTTTTCTTTGATCTCAGCAATCTTGAATGTCCCATCACCACAGTTACCTGTAACCACTGTTGTTGTTCCTTGAATGAGGTAGTTCAGGTTGATGTTAGAGTCAGGTCGACTTAAACCTCCATCACAATGGGTGTGCATATCGATAAACCCGGGAGCGACAACCAATCCCTGAGCATCGATTGTGATCCTAGCACTCTTTCCCGAAAGGTCGCCAACGGCGACAATTGAGTCTCCATTAATACCAATGTCCCCTGTAAAACCAGGGCCCCCAGCTCCATCAACGATTTTACCATTTGTGATGAGGATGTCGTAACCAGCAGCAGTTTGATCACAGCTAGAAGTGAATGAGATTGCCAGTATTATGAAGCAAAAATAGACTAAATATAGGACTTTTTTCATCGTATTGCTCCTTTTCTATTCTATTTACTTTTCCAGGAATTTCTTTTTAAATCCCTTTTGCATTAAAATTTTGCCTTTTTTTTAAGAATTCTATTGTAACTCATTCTTTGCCGTCTCCTCTCTGCAAATGCCGTTTCCAGTAATAATACGCAGGTATTCCGAGGGCGGTCAACAAAAGCCCGGCCAGGGCTTCTACTGGTTTTTCTATCAGCGTGTTCAGGAGGATTCCAGTCGAAGCGATGATGAAGAGGGCAGGCACAACTGGGTAGCCCCAAGTTTTGTATGGCCGGGGCAGATCTGGACGTTTTTTTCTAAGTGTAAACACAGATGCCGTCGCAACAATCCAAAAAGCTATAGCAATAAACATGGCAAAGGTAAAGATTTGTTCAAAGGTTCCCAGCATAGTGAGCAGAGAGGCCCAAATAGCCTGGAAGAGAATGGAAAATCCTGGAGTCCGGAAGCGTGGATGGACATGGGCGACCTTCCGGAAGAAAAGACCATCCTTGGCCATGGCATAAAAGACGCGGGGACCGACGAGGATGGTACCATTTAAGGAACCAAAGACAGATACAAGAACCAGCACAGATATGAGACTACCGGTGGCGGCACTGAATAAGTCTCCCGTCGCTTTTTCCGCAATGCGGACTACGCCTACCATGTCCGGCACTGGGAGCGCATACAGATAGATATAATTAATCAGCACATAAAGGAACGTGATTCCTAAGGTTCCTAATATGAGAGCCAAGGGGAGGTTACGTCTGGGATTTTTGATCTCACCTGCAACAAAGTTTATATTGTTCCAGCCATCAAATGCCCAAGCTACTGCCACCAGAGAGACGCCAAATCCCATGATTAAAGCCCCAAAACTCATGCTTGCCGGATTCAGCATTAGATCTGGGGAAGTGCCTTTCCCGAAAGCAAAACCAAGGACGATAATGCAGGCGATGGTCCCGATTTTGATTACGGTGAACAGATTTTGAATGAGCTTTCCTAGTCCGACACCGATAAAGTTGAAAAGGGATAAGACTATGATTACGCCAATTCCGGTGATCTGGCCCATAGAGAGAGAGTAGTTGAGCGAGCCCTGAAGGATTGGAACACGCAGAGTCAGTATGGTTTGTTCTGTTCCCAGTGATGGGACGAAGTGGCCGACATATTCAGCAAAAGCCAGGGCAAGAGCTGCGATGGTCCCGGTCTGGTAGACAAGGAACATAATCCATCCAAACAAAAAGCCCGCCATGGGCCCGTAGGCTTCTTTGAGATAGACATATTGTCCCCCAACCTCGGGCATTGCCGCACCGAGCTCTGCATAGGTCAGAGCACCGGCTAGGGTCAAAAGCCCCCCTACAAACCAAGCGAGCAGTATGAGGCCGGCAGATGGGATACTTTTGGCCATGATCCCGGTCGTGAGAAAGATACCCGACCCAATGACAATACCCATCATGACCATAGTCGAATCAAAAAGTCCGAGTTGACGGACTAGGCCAATCTGAGATGAATCTTTATTGTTGTTATTTAGATCCATTTCTTCATCATTTCCTATCTATTTATATTTCTCAAGTAGTCCTGTCTTTGCGTTGAATTCTCGGATAAGAACATCCCATTTATTGTGTGACTGATATTTTTCTTTCCAGTAATTTTTTTCGTACCACTGTCTGTCGAGCTCTTCGACATCCTTCCCCAGTTGTTCCACCCAGGTGAAGTATTTGAGATTGTGCATTCTCTTCTTATCCCAGTAGCTCAGCTCCAGCATATGGTCTGTAGTAATATTCATCAAGCAGCTATCCCAATCAACAGCAGCTTGATAATCTGTATACATCCCTCGTTCTCTCCTCAGTTCTTCAATCCTGCTCTGGTAGAGTTCCATGGAGTCTGTCGCTACAGTAAAGATCATATCATCCTCGTTCATCTCGTAATATTTCGCCATTTTGATCGTACCAACAAGGTTAGCTATCGATGAGATTCCCATTAGTTCTAGCTTATCTACCATTTCTGGAGATATTCCTTTGGATTTGAGGCAGTCTTTTCCTTCGGGCTCATTGAACAGCCGAAGAAGCCTCATACAACCTTCATCATCGATACCTGCGACCATATCCATGTTCTGCATGTTATGTATCCAGGGCACATGTTTGTCCCCGATCCCCTCGATCCTGTGCGAGCCATATCCGTTGTAAAGGAGTGTCGGACACTGCAGGGCTTCTCCCGCGCAAACCTTTATCAAAGGAAATTTCTCTCGAAGATAGTCAGCCGAACCCAATGTTCCTGCTGAGCCCTGTGTCAGAAAGAGTGCTCTCAACCTCTGATCACCTTCTTTTTCACTCTCATAAACCTCTTCTATGGCCTGACCAGTACACACATAATGCCAGATGGCATTTCCAATCTCATCAAACTGATTCAAAACGACAATCTCATCCGGGCGTT
>JAGLRY010000167.1 GCA_023135995.1 Candidatus Aminicenantota bacterium
TCGCACGCCATAAAGACGAATAAAGACAAGGTTATAACCATTGCTGTACAGGGTAAAATCGCCCCAGCTCAACCCTCGAGTTCATACATCACGACATGGGATGGGAAACCCAAAATGGCTATCGGTGTCGGCGGCATCAACTATAACCTGAAGATCGGGGATAAAGTCTTTGGTTGGGCCTCAGCCGATAAGGCAACTGTCGGCGTGGCCGCAGAGGGAACAGGTGGTGACAGGTTCCAAAGCGGTTGGCTCACCTATGCAGCTGTAGGGAATGAAGCAAAACTGTTGAGCGGCAAAGCCAAAGGGGAGAAAGGTTTTGTTGTCGGGAAAGTGGGAAGACATGTCCAGCTTCATTTCGAGGATAGCATCCTGGAAAAACTGGCGATCGGCGATACGATTCATGTCAAAGCCTGTGGAGTAGGTCTTGAGATCGAAGGATTCCAGGATGTCATCGTGCGGCACATTTCACCCGAACTCCTTGAGACGCTGAACATCCAGAATGTAAACGGAAAGCTTGAAGTTCCGGTGGTTATGGAAGTCCCGGCCAAGATCGTAAGCCGCGGTTGGGGTAACAACTGGAACATCCAGACCTGTTATCCTCCTGATATCAAAAAATTCAACCTGGAAGATCTGCGTTTCGGAGATCTCGTCTTGTTGAAGGATATTCAATCCGACTACGGGCATGGCTACTACATCGGAGGCGGGACTGTCGGTATCGTGTGCACCGGGCCAAGCGACCGCTCCGGCCAGGGTATTGGGGTTATGCCGTTTCTCTCCACACGATTTGGAAAATTGACGGCACGGATCGATCCCGCAGCAAACCTCGGAAAATATTTCGGCATCAGCCCAAAGAAAGTTGTGCACAAAGTCAATTCGGGCAATCTAAAAACAAACGCGGACAGACTGATCGTTACTGCTGTTCAAGGTGTCGTCCAACCTCCAAGGTCGGGTGGATTAGACACAACCTATGATGGGAAGCCACAGCTTGACATAGGCATGGCATCGATAAATTACACGGTCTCGGTCGGAGACTCTACCTATGGATGGGCGAGCACCGACCATGTGGAGCCCGATGTCACTTTCCAGGGGCGTGACAATCCCTCTCCTGGGAGGTGTGCTGTTGCTATTCTGGCCTGCATCGGAAACGAAGCTGAAGTGATCTCTGGAGATGCAAAGGGCACCAAAGGCATCTACCTCGGTAGACACGCCGGTGCGGACGACCTAGTTTGGTTCCCCAAGGATTCTCTTGAGAATCTCACTTTGAACGACACAATCCAGGTTAAAGCAAAAGGAGTGGGACTGAAGATCGAGGGCTTTGAGGATGTGAAAACCAGCAAGCTTTCTCCTGAGCTCCTGGAGAAGATGGGAGTGACAATAGAAGGGGATCAACTGGTAGTCCCTGTTGCGATGGAAGTTCCGGGACATATCATGGGTTCAGGAATCGGAGCAGGATTTGTCGAATCTCTGGATTATGACATTCAGACGACCTGTCCGGAAACCGTAAAGAAATATGGATTAAAAAGACTCAGGCTTGGGGATGTGGTGGCCATCAGAGATCATTATGACTTTTACGGCACGGGACGGTATGAAGGCGCCGTGACTATCGGCGTCTGCATCCATGGATGGAGCCAGATAGCCGGGCATGGTCCCGGTTTAAATCCCATTCTCAGCGCCTTACCGGGTCGGATAAAGGTCAAGATCGACCCTAACGCTAACACAGCATATTATCTAGGGATTAAAGAAAAACCCAGCCAATAAGTTACACCGTCGGCAGTTTTTATGAATAATCAACCCAGACTATTCACGAGCTAAAATTACTGCAGATCCCTATTCTCTTTGGAATTGAATGAATTTCAGTTATTCTATGTCCAGCATAATTTTGAAGGCGTATATTGGTCTCGCCAGGAGGATTGGGACCGGATGAAAGCTGCGTTTGAAGGAAGTTCTTTTTACAAACTTCCCAAGGTACTCCAGTGGTTTACCGGAAACATAGGTTTTCACCACATCCATCATGTGAGGCCGCTAATCCCGAACTACAGATTGGAGGAGTGTTACAATTCAGAGCCAGCTTTGCAGAAAATCAAGCCGCTCACTATCCGCAACAGCCTGAAGTCCCTCCGGTTGCACCTCTGGGATGAAGCCAATCAAAAGCTCATTGGTTTTGGTGTTCTGAAGAATCAACTCTAGCAAAATTGATTTCGATGAAAAATCCATAAGTAAATAACATTTCCTAGCATCATTCCGACGAATACAATAAAATAGAAAAACTGATTCCACAAAAATTCTGATTATTTATGTTGGGAGACTTAAGTATGCGTGTAAAAATTGGTTTCTTGACCACATTGGCCATTTTGTCCGTATTCATTACAGGAATTGTTAGAGCACAAGAAAATGCCTCGAGCAACGAGGTGTATTCACCTGATTTGTTCAAAGGGCTCAAATACCGGATGGTGGGGCCCTCAAGGGGCGGACGGGTGACAGCAGTGGCTGGTCATCGGGAACAGCCGTTCACTTTTTACATGGGAGCATCGGGGGGTGGTGTGTGGAAGACAACCAATTATGGTTCAACATGGAAATGCGTCTCTGACGGCTTTTTCGCAACGGGTTCGATCGGTGCCATCCGGGTCGCTGATTCGGATCCCAATGTTGTTTATGTGTCAACCGGTTCGGACGGACTCCGCAGCAATGTCATTATCGGAAAGGGCGTCTATAAGTCGACGAATGCTGGAAAGACCTGGACTCTCCTTGGACTCGAAAAGACGGGGAATTCCGGAGCTGTTCTCATCCACCCGGAGGATCCGGAACTGGCCTATGTGGCCACTATCGGGAATCCTTTTGTGCCGAATCCCGAACGGGGCGTTTATCGCACAAAAGACGGCGGCACGACCTGGGAGAAAGTCCTCTTTATTTCTGATAAAACGGGTGCCGTGGACCTTGAGTTTGCACCGGACGATCCGAATACGGTCTATGCAACCATGTGGCGAGCAGAGAGAAAACCCTGGACTATCATCAGTGGCGGCATGGAAGGTGGTTTTTATAAGAGTGTCGATGGAGGGGACAATTGGACACAGTTGACCAACGGGCTCCCCCAAGGCCTTCGGGGGAAGAGCGATCTTGCTGTTTCGGCGGCTGATCCCAACCGAGTTTATGTGCTTATGGAAGCGCCCGGGAAAGAAGGCGGTCTCTACCGTTCCGACGACCGGGGCGATACCTGGACCCAAGTGACGGATTACCAGCCTATCCGGAACCGTCCCTTCTACTATAACAACCTGGACGCACACCCAAAAAATCCGGACATCCTGTGGGCACAGGCCAATGGATTTCATAAATCGACTGACGGGGGCAAGACCTGGAAATCATACCCTACTCCTCATGGAGATAACCACGACATGTGGATCAATCCCGACAATCCGGATATTTTTATCCAATCCAACGATGGCGGAGCTAACGTAACTCTGGACGGAGGCAAAACCTGGTCCACACAATACAACCAACCCACGGCCGAGCTCTACCAGGTGGACATCAGTGATGACTTCCCTTATCGGCTTTATGCAGGTCAACAGGACAACACAACGATCTCCGTCCCCAGTTTTCCGCCGCTCAATCTGCCAGGGGGATATACAGCCCTGTGGGAGGCGCATGGTGGATGCGAGACAGGACCGGCGGTTCCCAAACCGGGTGATCCGGATATTGTTTATGCCAACTGCAAAGGGCGTTTTGGCGTCTACAATCGGCGGACCGGACAGGAACAACAATACTACGTGGGGTTCTGGAATATCTATGGCCACAACCCTAAGGATCTGGCCTTCCGGTTCCAGAGGGTTGCACCGATCCATGTCTCTCCGCATAATCCAGATAAGGTCTACCACACCTCGCAATATGTTCATGTCACAACGAATGGAGGCCAGACCTGGGAGACCATTTCGCCGGATCTCACGGCGTTCACACCGGAAACGCAGGTGAGATCAGGGGAACCCATTACAAATGACATCACCGGGGAGGAACACTTCAGCGTTATCTATGAAATTCAAGAATCGCCGCATGAGTCCGGTATGATCTGGGTCGGCGCCAACGATGGGCCCATCCATATCACGCATGATGGCGGCGAGAATTGGAAAGAAGTTACGCCGCCAGAGCTTGGCCCATACGGGCGGGTGCAGCAGATCGAAGTCTCACCTCACGTTCCCTCAAAGGCCTATGCATGCATTCTGCGCTATCAGTTGGGTGATTTTGAACCGCACGCCTATAAGACCGAAAACTACGGGGAGACATGGACGCGAATCACAACAGGCACCAATGGGATCCCCGGGGAATTCCCGGTTCGAGTCGTGCGTGAAGATCCCAGCCGGGAGGGATTGCTTTATGCAGGAACCGAGTTCGGTATGTTTATATCCTTCGATGACGGACAGCATTGGCAAAGTTTTCAGCTTAATCTTCCGGTGACACCGGTGACTGACATCAAGATTGTGGACAAAGACCTGGTGCTCTCGACTATGGGACGGAGCTTCTGGATCCTTTACGACCTGACCCCTCTGCATGAGATCTCTGAACAAATCGTTGCGAGTACAGCATATCTGTTCAGCGTTAAAGCTCCCCACCGGATCTATGGGGGGCGTTTCTCTCGTCGTCCAAGCGGACCCGAAGTCCCCCAGTATCCGAATCCCGGGGCAAATATCGATTACTACTTGGCGGCTGAGCCAGAGGAGGAGATCAAGCTCGAGATCCTCGATGTTGAAGGAAACCTGGTTCGCGAATTCTCCAGTGAAGAAAAGAAGATAACGCTGCCAGAAGGAAGTGGTCAGAGAGATAGTGCGAGAGAGGAGGAGCGTGGCAAGATGCGCCCTCGCCCCAGGCTTGCAAAGAACGCGGGTTTGCACCGCTTTGTCTGGAACCTCCGCTATCCTGGCCCATGGCATGAGGATCCAGAACGGTCGGAGAGGTCAGACCCGATGGTCCCTCCGGGGATGTATCAAGCGCGACTGACTGTGGGCAATTGGAGCAGCGGTGTCTCTTTCGAAGTTAAGATGGACCCGCGAGTCCTCAAAGAAGGGATCACAGAGGCCGATGTAAGTGCCCAGGCGGAATTTGCTCTGAAAGTGCGAGACACGCTGAGTCATGCGCGTCGTGTGGCGGCTAAAGTTGAAAAAGCGATCAAAGATAAGGGCAAAGGCGAAGAAATTCTTGCGGCGGTCAAGAAACAACTCATTTCCGATCCTGGCCGCTATGCGCAGCCCATGCTGCTTGACCAACTCGAATACTTTTACTCGAACTTGATCCGAGCTGACCAGAGGCCCGGTCAAGATGCATACGATCGTTACGAGGAGCTGAACAGCGCGCTCCAAGAACAGATCAAGAAGCTCGAGCAATAATGGCAAGAAAATCATCCGATACCACAGCGAATTCTCAAACCAGTACTCAACTTGCTCGTGATCTGGGATTCTGGAAGGATTAGTCATTCTCAGAGGACACAAAATCCGCTAACTGTACAACCTTCACATCCATACATTCCGCCAATAGTGCATCGAGAAATCCTTTATGAGAGGCTCCGATGACCACCAACATTTTTTTGCCCGGATGAAGAGCCATAGCTCTGCGGATGTTCGCAGCAATACCTAGGTTCCTGACATCCCAGTAGGCTGTTCTTGTTTGGGCCAATCCAGAAGGGAGTTTTGCCTTGAAGAGGATTTGCCATTGGCTATCAATATCTTTATGCACATATTCTTCAGAGTTGAGATAAACATAGAGCGATAGTAAATTCCCGGATGCGTAGGCTTCGGTTTGAATCCCTGTTAATTCTTCATAAAGAGCCTTCCACGGTTGACTCTTTAAGTATTCATTATTTTCCAATTCTTTGGATAACGCATCTGCGACCTTTACGAAATCTTCCTTGTCACGATGATCATTTATGGCATAAATCCTCTGGTGGTTGAGTCTGGTGGCCAGAGCGATTCCGATGCTGACGTTCTCATTGGGGCTTTGGATGTGCTTGGAGAAATAATCGAGGACATCTGCATCCAGTCCGTCGATATTAGTGCGCATGGCTTCGCGCAAATAAGACCATTGCAACAGAGCAGAGTAGATATCGTTTGCAGAAAGGAAATGGAGCACGAGCTCTTTGCGTACCTGATTAAGCTCTCTACTCTTCTGTCTTACTTCAATGCTCTCCAATAATTCTCCAACTTTGGCATTGGCGTCAAACCAGCTCACATTGAGAGAGGCACGTGTCTTTTTCCCGAATTCGGCAGTCCTCTGGCCAACCTCCTTTAATATCTCAGAGTTGGCCTCTCCGGAATTGACCATATCTCGAATAACAATCGGAGCTAAGGATTCAATCCCTATGAGATCCGGTTTATATTTTTCCAAAACATTCAGAAGCCGATCCAAAACATCATGGTTGAAATCATCGCCGTAACTCCGGAGATGGACGGTCCCCAAAACCAAGACTTGAGAGGCCTCAGCCTCTGATATTTTGGCTGCCGGCACCTTCGCATCTTTATGGAAAGGGCTTGACTGAGCAAACATTCCAGATACGCTTAGAGAACACAACCAAAGAATGGCCATCAGGTTGACGCAAAAGGACATTCCGTTTCTTTGTGACACTATCTCCTCCTGGACATGAAAATCATTCTCTCAAAACCTTAATGTTTACAAACTGTGTTTCTATGTATAACGGAACTGGCTTTAAAAAAGATCGCTGAGCAGAAGAATGTTTAGTTCTGAATGTATAGCTTCGACCAACAAAAGCACATTATCATTCTCTGCTTAGAGGAGCGATTTTAATACCAAAATTGTAGGTCTAAGACCTAATTCAACCCTCATTTCACAGGGAATTTATTTAGAATGAAGGAGTTACTGAGGCCCGTCCCCAATAAACCAATAAACTGGATTTGTTCTCCAGATCTATTTTTTCTTTTTTAAAGCCCTTAATTCCCTCTTCAGTTTTTTTATCTCATTTTCTTTTCTCTCGAGGAGTTCCATCTCTTTTTTATGCTCTTTCTTCCGCTTTTCTATGGCTTGAACCCTTTTTTTTAGGGTCCTCTCATCAAAATGAAACAAAAATGATATGGACACTTTTAAGGCTTTAGCTATTTTTTCCAGGGTATCTAAACCAGGATTTGCGACTTTGCCAGATTCAATCTTGCTGATGTGTGACCGGGAGACACCCGTGGCCTCTTCAATATCTCGCTGGGTTAATCCTCGTTCCAACCTGAGAATTTTTATTCGCTTTCCTATAAGCGCAGTTATTTTCATCGTATCCTCCCCAATATAAAGGGTCGCTTATCCCCTACATTGACTTAGGAAAAGAATATCAATTTGGCACTGAAAAAGCAACGTGCTGCTTTCATTCTTTAGTCGATGACGTTTAAAGCTTGTTCCAGATCCTGGATCAGCAAGTCGACATCTTCGACGCCCACAGAAATGCGAACAAGGCTTTCACTGATCCCAGCTTTTGCCCTTGATTCTGGACTAAGGCCGACATGCGTGTTCGTTATCGGCTGGGTGGCCAGGCTTGTCACCCCCCCAAGGCTTGAAGCCAATTTGATGAATTTTAAGCTGTCCATGAAGGTCTTCGTAGTTTCAAAATCCGCATCCAGGTCAAAACTCAGCATACCGCCGTACCCATTCATTTGCCGCCTAGCGATCGCATGGTCTGGATTACTCTCCAATCCGGGATAGTATACAGCTTTGACCTTTTCCTGCCTTTCAAGAAACTTGGCGATTTTTATCGCGCTTTCATTCTGACGTTGAACACGAAGCGACAGAGTCTGTAATCCTCTGAGGGTCAAAAAGGCCGTCAATGGATCCATCACTCCTCCCAAAATTTTCCGATATCTCCAGATTGTATTAAAATGTGACTCTTCACAGCAGATGAATCCACCCGTGATATCATGATGGCCCCCGAGGTATTTGGTGGCACTGTGGATGACCACATCCACGCCATAATCTTTGGGATGTTGATTGACCGGTGAGGCAAAGGTTGAATCCAGCATAACGATGGCGCCCTTTTTGTGTGCTGCTTCGATCAAAGGCTCGAGGTCTACGACACGGAGCGTCGGATTCGTCGGTGTCTCAAGATAGAGGATCGTCAAACCTTGTTCGATCTCGGCAAGAAAGCCTTCGGCATCATAGTAATTGACACCCGATGTGCTGACACCCAGGCGTGGCAAATAGTCATGGAGAAACTCATGAGTCCCACCGTAGATTTCCCTCTGGAAGACAACCCTGCCATCTTTATCCAAAAGCGCAAGAATCGCTGTCGTGATAGCTGCCATTCCCGACCCAAAGGCAAGGGCATGGGCATAGTCTTCGAGTTGAGCCAAGGCCTTTTCAACGGCCTGCACCGTCGGATTATCCCAACGGGAATAGATGTGGCCCGAATGGTTCTGAACCACATCGATCAGATCGTCAGACTTTGCAAATTTGTAAGTGGCTGTTAAGCACACTGGAGGAATAAGTGGCACGCTTTTCATGGGTTTCTCTCCTTTTTACGAAACATCTCCCCCACTTTACTCAATAACATGAGGGTGTTTCAATGGAAAAAATAAGCGGATCAAATGAATTTTAATGAATCTTAGAATTTTTTGAGTAATTCTAGATAATCATAGACCCTGTCTCTCATCTTTTCTCTGGGGACGATCTCATTGATACCCCCCCTCTCGAGATAGAAATCCGGATGATACCATAGAGGGGAGCGGCCCTTTTTGTCTCGTATTCTCGTTCTTAGATACCCCTCAACGACGCGTGTTCCTGCAAAAGCGATCTCAGCGTTGGGCTCAGCGATATGGATATCTCCTTGGCTCACATAGCTGGATAGTGAACCGGCCATAGTCGGATCGGCAAGAATGGAGATGTAAGGGACTTTTATTCGGGTGAGTGCCATATTCGTTTTGCCCATCTGCATGAGCGATAGTATTCCCTCCTGCATCCTAGCGCCACCCGTCATGGAAACAGAAACGAGAGGGCAGTGTAATTGGTTTGCATAATTCACAGCTCTGACGAATTTTTCACCGACAACAGAGCTCAAGCTGCCTCCCCTGAAGCCATACTCAGACACAACCAAGACAATTTCTTGTCCTTTGATTCTTGCCGTACCTATGATAAGAGCTTCATGGACTCCTGTTTTTGTGTAGTCTCTCTCGATATCATCCCTGTATCTTTTGATCGTGCCATCATCCGTTTTAAAACTGAAGTTTATGGGATCCAAAGGAACAAGGTTTGCATCTCTTTCTTTAAAACTCCCTCTATCGACAAGGTGGCGGATCCATTCATGGGCAGTGGGATAAAATTTGCGATCCGTACTTCCGCATTTGGGGCAGATCTTAAATCCCTTCAAATATTTTTTAAACGGTGTGATCTCCCCACATATTTTGCATTCGTAAGACTTTGGATGAGTCTCATCCGTCGGCCATTCTGTGGGGTGCTCTTCTTCGCCGATTGGAGGTTTTTTTTCTCTTTGAAAAATCTTTTTCACACCTTTTATAATATTCCGAGCAAATCTTCGTGGTGGTGAGACTTTAGGCTCGATGGGAAGTTCTTGCCATTCCCCATAACTCATGAATCTCCGATATCTTTTGTCGAGGAGGGTTCCGATAGACTCTTCACCCAATTCATCAAGAGCTTTTTTGATGAAGTACTTGATGTTCTTGGCCGCTGTTTTTTGATCCTTATGGATTCCCTTTTCTGGTTCTCTTATGATGCCATCGATGATCTTGAACTCAAGCATATCCTGAGGAGTGGGCTTGAGAAGGCTGGCCATTTCTCTGTGTCTTCTCCGTTTTTCCTCTCGGGATTTTTTGTTGAAACCCTTTATCAAAATGCCGGCACAGCCTTCGGGAGAGATCACAGAAAAGACCGAATTTTCCAGCATGTATGTGCGATCAGTGACCTGGAGGGAGATTGCGCCGCCGCTGCCGCCTTCGCCGATGATGATACTCACAGTGGGCACTTTGAGGCCCGCAAGAGTTCGTATGCAGTTGGATATTTTCCAGCATTGGAGAAGTTCGGCCGACTCCTGAAGGGGATCCCCTCCTGGAGTGTCGATGAGCGTGATCAGAGGTTTTTGATGCTTTTCTGCGAGTTTCATGACCTCCAGTGCGAGTGAATAGCCCTTGGCTGTTATTGTTGAGAGTATCTTTCGATCTTTTACGGTTCGCCAATTCTGACCAATGACAAAGAGAGGCAAACCATCGAGTTCTGCATACCCTGCGATGATGTTCGGATCATAGGGAAAACCCTCTCTATACTGTTCGAATTTGTCAAATATTTTCGGGATCAGGTCGCGTGCTCTGGGTCTTTCCTTTTTCCGGACGAGGAGATACCTGTTATAGGCATCGGTTATTTTTTCCGCGCTTTCCGCCTCTGATTTTTTGGGCTTTTTTGGTTCTTTGTGTCGTTCAGTCATTTTTTCGCACAGGAGACTTTAACTTTCCCTGTTTGTCTTGGATGTTTTCTGGGATGGCTTGAACCTGTTTAGCTGGCTCTTCTCCCAAGGATTAGAAAGGGCAAAAGAAATCCTTCCCTGAAGAGAATGTTCCGGTTGTGGTTTTCCAGTTTTTTTGGGTTGCAGGCGAGGCCAGTAGTATCTTTCGACTTCTTTTTCGGGAAGATACATCATGGCTTTTTTAAGGAGTGCCTCCAGTTCTTTTTTAAAGGGATAACAGGGATTGAAGCTGAATATTCTCACCTTTCCTCGCAGCCGACTGTACAATACTCCATGGCTTTCCAATTTTTTCAGCTGATTCTGGACGGTGTTGAGGTTGAATCGGAAAGTCCGGGCGATCTCTCTTGCGTATCCTTCTCCATGGGAATAGAGGAAAAACAGGATCTTTTCCTTTTTTTCCGATTCAAAAAGCGGCTCCAGCATGGCCTATCCCATCAAGTTTTAATGACCGATTCAATTAGTCATATGACCAATCACGTCGGTCATGCTAAAGCATAACAGCGTATATGTCAAGTGAAACGATCAAATATCACCCATATAGACGTAAAAATCATTGCCCCGTAAAAAAAGAATAGCAATTTGAGGGTCAAAAAGCAAGGATTCGTGGTCTGTTTGGGGAGCGGACGCCATATAGTGGAATACAGGTGAGATTAAGTTTGTGACAATTCTCAGTCTTTCATACTCTCGAAGACTTCGCTAATGATGCGGACACACTCATCCATCTGTTCCTTGGTGTGTTTGGCAGAGACTGAGAGGCGTAAGCGAGTCTTGTTCTTCGATACGGCGGGATAGGTGACGACTCCGGTGTAGAGTCCCCTCTCTTGAATGCGTTTGCTGATCTCTCGAAGCCTCAGATCGTTTCCGGCTATGACAGGGACGACTTGAGACTTGGTGTCCGCGATATCCAGGCCGGCTTCTTGAAGTTTATCATGCATGTAGTGGATATTTTCCCAAAGTTGGTCCCGTAGTGATTTGTCCTTTTTGTAGATCTCGAGCACCTTGAGGATCCCTGCAGCCGTGTGGGGTGCCATGGTGCAGGAAAAGATGTAGGCACGAGCCGTCATCCTGAGATAGGTCATGAGCTCTTTTTTCCCAACGACAAACCCTCCGATCGCTCCGAAGGCCTTGCTGAAAGTACCGATCGCAATATCGACCTCATCCTCGAGCCCGAAGTGCTCTGCCACTCCCCCGCCCTTCTCTCCGAAGATCAGTGTAGCATGGGCTTCATCCACCAGTATTTTAGCCCCGTACCTTTTGCAGATGGGGATCAATTCCGGGAGGTTGGCGAGGTCTCCATCCATGCTGTACACACCCTCAATGCAGACAATGACACGCTTTGTTTTCACATTTTTGAGGACTTTTTCCAGATGGCTGGGATTGTTATGGGCAAAAACTTTGATATCCGCTCCTCCAAGCTGAACACCGTCATAGATGGACGCGTGAGAAAGAATGTCCAACACGGCTACATCACCGGGACGTAAGATCGCTGAAAGAACTCCTATATTAGTCCCGTATCCGGTCGGAAAAACGATGGCCATCTCCTTGCTTTTAAGCTGGGAGATCTCCTCCTCGAGCTGGCGCAGCAACCCCGAGTAGCCACTGAGAAGAGGTGCTGAAACGGCACCCGTGCCATACTCCTCTACGGCTGCTTGCACAGCCTTCATGACCTCAGGATGATAGCTGAATCCCAGATAGTTGTATGAACAGAAGTTCAGGAATGTTCGGAGGGAATTTGTGTTCCAGTCAAAGACATCAATCTCAGTTTTTGGACTGGACATAAAGGGCTGGCCATAGATCATGTACTTTTTTTTGAAGGCATCCTCGATCAATTTGTAGAAGTATTCTGAGACCTCAAAGAGATCGTCACTCTCAAAATCCTGGAAATCTGCTAAGGTGAAATTATCAGCGTTAAGCTTTTTACCTTCGAAGTCTTTTTTGCTTAGTGCCATCTTCATCTCCAAAGATAAAGTTTTTATCATTAGTCCAGCCGAATGTCAATAATCAATAATTACAACCAGGGAATTTTCCACTAATGGTTGACTCTTGAATTGGGCCTTTGTTAGAATCAGGATGATGACCGGCTGAGTGGCTCGAATGCTTGAGCAATTGGCTGTTATCACGTGTTTTTAGGTGGAACCACAATAAACGCTCATATGACTCAAAGAAGCACTCAGGAGCGTGATCACACCCCCTCATTTTCGCCTATGCACCTAGATTTTTCAAAAGGTAAACCTTCTGTGTTTTTGCAGGAGGGCTGGGTGATCGCCAATCACATTCTGGTCTCCTTTCATGTTGCATTTATCTCATCCGTTTTGGCACTCCCCGCAGTGGAAATCCTAAAAGGTGAAGTGCTTAAGTTTATCTTCCTCAGCCCTGAGACGATTTTCTCGACACTCTTCATGTATATCAGTTTCCACACAGGAATCGCACTACACGAGATGGGACATTTCCTCACAGCGGCGAAACTCAAAGCACTCAACGACAACTCCCAGGAAGCAGCGGATCGATTACTAAAAGGGAGTGCACTCCAGCGTTTTTTAGGATTGATCCGGATTTTCCTCCTGGCACCATACGGAAAGGCCATCGGAATTAAACGGGAAGGACTCAATTATTATCCTGATGCACCCTATAACTTTGCTGTTGCTGCTGCGGGTCCACGTATGAGCCGCAATGTGGCGTTGATCTTTTTGCCCCCGGCAGTGACTTTGTTGGCGACCGGGCTTGTCCTCGATGTGACACTTGCGATCTACGCGGGACGCCTCTGTCTGGGCATCGGAATCGTTGCGTTTCTTGACCGCCTTTTCGCAGATCCTGGCAAATACAAGGAGTTCCGCGAGCGCGAGCGCCGCGCCAAGGACAAAGCTGAATCTGTGGTCCGTGGTGACGTTTGGTGGGAGGGCTCGATAGCGGCACGTGGGCGCATGCTCAACTACCGGATCCAGGAGATCACACATCCTCAACTGGGATCCGTCAGCGCCCCATGGCAGTTCCGCAACTGCGGCATGGGCGGACGCCACACCGAGAAGGAATACCCCGAGTCGAACATCAGCATGCAGGAGGCGATGTTCCTGATCCTGGGGGCACGGGACTACCAGGAAGCCCAAGAAATGACCGTGCGGCTCCAGAACCGCCTCAAGGAGATCATCGAAAAGGCGGAGGGCTGCCGTGTTATGGGCATCGGTCTCGAAGGAGGCATTGCCCCCTACATCGAGCGCAGCACTTATCCCCTGCCCGAGTTCCGGCTGTGGACCATGATGAAGCAGACCATCGAAGAGTGCGGCTACCGGCCGGGCATCGATGTAGCCATCGCTCTGGACCCAGCCATGTCTGAGCTAGAGATCGCGTACCGCAAGCAGTTCAAAGTACCCGACAGCGTAGGGATGTACCTGTTCTGGCGCGACAAAACTCTAACCGTGATGAGCCGAGAGGAAGTCCTAGACCTCTACATCAAGGCCATCAAGGAATACGAGATCCCGATCCTCTCCATCGAGGACGGATTCTCAGAGAACGATTTCGAGGGCTGGGAAAAATTGCTGTCCGCATTGGGCTATCGCATCTTCGTGATCGGTGACGACCTGGTGACCACGAACGACGCCACGATCGCATTGGCCGCATCCAAGGGACTCATTAACACAGTTCTTATCAAGGCCAATCAGATCGGATCCCTATATGAGACGATCATCGCCATGCTGGTTGCACTGGGGAAAGGAATGGAGATTGTGGTGTCGCACCGTTCCAAAAGTCCAAACGACGACATGGAGGCGCAGATCGCACTGGCTGTCAATGCCCTTGGCCTTAAAGCTGGCGGTGGCGCCAACACAGAGCGGTTGATCAAATACCATGCTGTGACAGAACTCATGCAGCGCGGCCTGGATGGAAGTGAACGGAATGAGGTGAAGACCGACCAGAGTCCCATAATCCACAAAATATACGCTTACGAAGAACCCACCAATGCGGGTATTCCCACTGTGGGTGCGGCGGTCGAATTCTTACTGCCCGATTCAGGTGTGGCATTAAAATTCAGAGGAGCCACACCACTCGGGACATCGGCGGGAGCGGGTGAGGCTATCCACCTCGTCGATGCTGTGTTTGAGCGTGCGGAGTATCCAGAGGTCATAAACCGGCATCCGGAGCTGTTCGTCGAGCGTGAGCCAGGCGTATACGCTTTCGAGGAAAGCATCAAAGAGACGCAAATCAAAGAGCTGAAGGACGACGAGCTTTTAGCACTCTTCGAGCGCGTGCAAAGATATGACGGGAAGGGATGCCTCAACGCCATTGAAAATATCCGTACAGTTATCGCGCCGGCGTTTGCCAAAAAGATCGTCACTGGGCTCACCCTGAAGGACATCGATCAGATCCTGCTTTCTCTCGAGCTTCATGTTGCCGAACGCCGGGGTAAGATCAATAATTCAACATCCGTCAACGAGCGCATCCATGTGATGCAACGGAAGCAGAATCTCGGCATGAACGCTATGCTATCCGTATCTCTTGCGATGGCGCGTGGTTTGGCGCATCTCAAAGGCCAGGATCTCTATGAGATGCTGCGTGAGGAGATGCTCGCGATCATCGAAAAACTCGCCCAGATGAACAACATCAAGATCGGAGGCAGCAGATTCAATGACTACGTCAACGCCCTGAAGAAAGTGAACCAGGGGCTTGAAGCACAAGGGAAGAAACTCCACGAAGTGTTGCGCAAATTGACAGGCATCTACAGCGAAGCCTACAGGGAATCCGATGGGGATTTATCCTGGCGTGCTAAGCACATTCAAGAAGGAGAGAAAGCAACAGTCATAAGTCCCACAACAGATGATGGAGCGGTCGCCGAAGCAGAGCCTCCAACTGTGTCAACTCCTGTTAGACCGGGCGCTTTGACCGCAGAAGAAGAGTCCTGGATTGCTGGTGTCAACACCGAGTTGTTCGCTGTCTATCGGGATGAGACGGACAGCGTGACTCGACACAATGCCCTGCATAAATACATTAAGATCAAACAAAACATTGCCCGGCGGACCCAGCGCTTCGGGATCGTCAACAACCGAGTATTCATCACGTCCGATCAGATGTTTATCCCTTACCTTATCGGTGACACCCTCGTCGTGTTTAACGTTCACGACGGAGTCAGTGAAACCGTACTCACACTCCCACTCCCCAATGGGAAGATATTCACAGACGAACTATTGAAGCAGGTGGCTGGAGTCAAGGGTGATCCCATCGACCTGGAGAACGAGCTTTGCTACCTCGAAGCCAGCCGCGCTGTGCCCATCCGTGTTGGCAGGATCCGGGATTTTGTCGAATATCTCCGCAACATCAATGAGAGCGCCAACCGCAGCGAGGCCGTGTATGTGCTGCGGAACCTGGTCGCACGTTTGAGTTTGTTCTCGTTCAAAAAACAACTAAACGCAAAAAACCTCCAGTCGGAAGTGCACAGCCTGTTCAAGGAACTCAAACGTTTCATAAACTCGCCTCTCTCCGATCGGCTTCCCTTTCTCGTGCGCATCCTCGTTCGTGATATCGCCGCAGTCGTCACAAGGCCAAAACTTATCGATCGCTTGTGGAACGAAACCATCAGTCTTGCGGAGATCCACATACGGGGAAGCGCGATCGTCAACGAACTGCGGCGCAGTACACACCATGCCATGGGCAGACATACCATGAAGCTTGCTTCAGCCTACTTGACCTATCTGGAAACGGGTGAGACGGAGGACTTAGAAGAAGTGGGAGCTCCCGAGCTGGCACCAGCCGACGAAAAAGCCAGGAAACTCGATCGCCCGAAACAGTCCGTGAAGCGCATCATTGAGGATCTCGAGCAACTGCTGGGCAGCTCGGAGACCATCGGCCGGATTCGCGAGTGGCAGACCGAATACGATGCGACACTCATCTGTTGTGAATTCGGCAAAAGCCTCATCGACGAGATGAGCGCTGTTGTGGATGGGATGAGGGACAGGAACAGATGGGTCTACTATCATCACCTCCGCATCATCAAGAGCCGCATCCTGGAGTTCACCGACCACCTGCCGAGCGCTAAAGACATCGTACAGGGGCTGGACTATCTCCTCAGACTCAAGCCAGACGATCCATCCTTCGATGCGGAGCGCGCTGAGGAGGAGCTGCAGAGTTGTGTCGATCAGTTTATCAAAGCTGCTCGAATGGCCTACCAGACTGGAATGTTCAACGAGCTCGAAAATGTCCTTGCTGCGTATGACCACAACGAATTCTACTCGACCTTCACAAGAATCTCTCAGCAGCGCAAGAACCTGCGGGATTCTCTAGACAAGAGAGAATTTCCCGAACAGCGCCTGATGCTGCTCCAGCTCGACTGCCTTCTTGAAGAGATGAGCTACCTCGCTCTGCGCCAGATCGCCAGTGAATATGAGGAAAAACGCGTCGATTTTGCACAGTGTTTGGAGATCATACACGCCTGTGTGTTGAGCCTTACCCATGATGGTCTTCACTCGCGACAGCTTCATGATCTTGCGGCTATGCTCAGGGATGCGAACAGGACATACGCTGAAGTCAGGAACATCCTCGAGCAGATCCATCGAAACTACCACCATATCGTCCAGCGGGTGATCGCTCCGTTCGAACGGAAGCGCGAAAAGATCGGCTTCAGTGAGGAAGAGATCCAGGCAGCACTGGCAAATATGAAGCGGTACATGCACGACCTCAACAGTATTGCTTATTTTACGGACATTGCTCACTCCTTCATCGAAACCAAGGATGAAGATGAAAGCAGCACTGTAAGCGTAGGTGCCGGTTCAACTTCTCCTCGCCAGCCATTCGACGTTATCCACCTGTCACACAGGGACGATATCAAACAGAGAGTCGAAAACGACGATCCTGCATACAACCTCCGCAATCTCTACGGCAATAAGGGGTCCGGCCTCATCTATATCAGCTATCTGAACCTGCCAACGCGGGATGGCTTCATCCTGCCCACAACATTGCCTCAAAGCGCTTTGCAAAGGAAAACAGATAAGGACTTCGAGAAAATGGTCATTGAGCATTTGAAGGTCCTCGAAGCAGACATCGCCAAACGGGACGGCGTCATAAAAATATTCGGCAGTCCTAAACATCCTCTGCTGGTCGCCGTTCGTGGTGGTTCCGTTTTCTCCATGCCCGGAATACTATCGACAGTGCTGTTTGTAGGAATGAACGATGAGATCGCTAGCGGCCTGGCCCTCGAGGATCCATGGTGTGCTTACGATGCTTACCGGCGGTTTCTTGCGATATACGGACAGGCGGTTTGGGGTGTCGACATCGAGTCATACAATGTGGTGGAAGAAACCAAACACCGATACAAGGTGAAATACAAATACGATCTGCCCTGGGAAGGGATGAAAGAGATCGCCGAGAGAACAAAGGATATCCTGCGCGAGAAGGGACATGGTGATGCTCTGGAGGAAATACTCAGAGACCCGATCAAGCAATTATTCACAGCCATACACGCTGTGTTCCGCTCTTGGGACAGTGAAGCCGCGCGAAGATACCGTGAGATCAAGGGGATTTGCAACTCCTGGCAGACGGTTGCGATCGTCCAGGAGATGGCGTTGGGAAACCGGAAGAACGAAGAGATCCGTGTC
>JAGLRY010000168.1 GCA_023135995.1 Candidatus Aminicenantota bacterium
TGGGTTTACGTGCCCAAACAGGAGACTTTAAATTTTCTGCTGCGGGTGAAGACCTTGTGGGGGGATTGACGAAATCGATATCTTTCCGGCCTATTGATGACCTTATAACATATATGCCGATGCTCAATCGACGCCTGCGCCACAATGTCGCCAGGCTGAGGCGGTTTATGGGAACGGACCAGGAAGTCGAGTTCACCGTAGAAAACGGTGTTCTGAGCATTCTCCAGTCCAGGGCTGCGGAGGTCGGGAAAAACCAGGAAGAGAGGGCCTTCGAAGACCCGGGTGAAGAGGCAGCGTGCGGCATCGGGATCCGCGGCAGTGCTTTCCGCGGCGTTGTTGCCTTCGATAAAAAGGACCTCGAAGAGATCTCTAAGGAAGATCTCTCCAAACGGGACGATGTGGATGGCGTGATCTTACTCCTTGAAAGTCCTGCACCGGAGCATATACCACTGGTCCTGTCCGCAGATGCACTGCTTGCGGCCAAGGGCGGATCGACATCACATGCCGCTATCGCGATCAACGGGATCGAAGACAGCGACTACAGCGCGGTGATGAGTGCAACCGGCCTGCACGTGAACACCCGCAAACACGAAGCTGTGATCACCGAGAAAAATGGGGATATCCGCCATTTGATCCGCAAGCACGACGTCATCTCCATCCACGGAACAACGGGAAATGTCTACGTTGGCACCCGACCCACAATCTAAAAATATAAGCCGGTTAAAAGATTTATCTCTATCGGCCACTATCTGGCTCATTACAAAAAAGGCCGAGTCTTGGATTCTATTCATTTGTCATCTTAAAAGGACAGATAAAAGCCCACGAATTTGCAGCTGCCCCATATACTCTCTTTGGCACAATAATTGCTTAAAAAATATGTAAAAGTGGATAAATGTTAGGAATTTACTACGGGAGAGTGTTATGAAAAAGTTATGGATAGTGTTCATTGTTTTAACATTTCTATCCTGCACCAAACACATCATCAATCAGGATACGACTTTTCTGGACAATCATACGTTTGAGGAAGTGTGGGAGGCATCCGTAAGGGCAGTAAAAGATATTGATTTTACCATAGATAGTATGGATAAAGAGACGGGATTCATCTCGGCTGAAAGCGGAAGGCGTGTTTTTGAGAGCAGGCCCCCACGGTTATCGATTATGATCACAGAGATGGACAGCAAGGTCAGTGTTGATTGCAGGGTTTTTCAGAAAGAATTTATCGACTTGGGAGGTCACGGAAAAAAGACAGTCCGGAATTTCATGACCGCCCTGAATATGAATCTCAACAGGTAGTTCTAGAAATCCCTTCGCTTATTTGTGGTTCTAAATTATCTATTCAGGGGAAAATCAATTAAATGCAAAAAAAAGGCACTGTCTCAAACCTGAGACAGTGCCCTTTAAAGTCTTAGTTATAGCGAGCTAGACTATAGTAACTTTTGCTGCCGCAGGTCCCTTGGGTCCCTGTTCGATCTCAAAAGTCACTTTGTCGCCTTCATTGAGAGACTTAAAACCGGATGCGTTGATCGCTGAATGATGAACAAATACATCCGGACCGTCTTCCTGCTCGATGAAGCCAAAGCCTTTGCTGCTATTGAACCATTTAACAGTTCCAGTAGCCATAGTGACATACTCCTTTACTAAAATTCTCAATGTCCCAAACTGAGGAATGCCACTTTCGCTAAAGGGAACTTCCTTCAGAACGGTACTAACCTGCCAAAAAAAGCACAGGCCTTAATTGATTAGCAGTATTATACCATAACTTTTTAAAAAAAAGCCAGCAAAATTTTGTATTTCCAAATCCGCTTTGGAATAAACAATTGACCCGGCCTTTCCAGGTGGGTAATATGGAATTCCATTGAGTTATAAAAATCATTTAATTAACCTGAATAATTAAGGTTAATAAACAGGAGGAAGATCAATGGCTAGAAAGATAAGTGTGACCTTTTTGATAATCATGACAGGGATATTGGCCTTAAATTCATACAGTCAAAACACCCATGACGACATGGAAATCGCAAACATGATCCGGAGCGATAAATTCAATTATGTCCTGCCGAAGGCGATGAGAAACAACATCATCGACATGTGGATCATCATCGATAAGGGTCGTGGGACAGAGCCTCTCTTTCGGGATTTCGGCTATGCGACAAGCAACGGGAACGGAATCTTTGTGTTCACGGACCGCGGGGGGAAACGGATTGAAAGGGCAGTCCTGGGTGGAGAGCCTGAGCTGCTCGTGGAAAGCGAGTCATACGATATCTTTGATAGCATAAGGAGTCTAAAATCGTTTGTCGCAGAACGCGACCCGAAACGTATCGGTATCAACGTGTCGACAGCTACAGAGCTTTGGCCACCAGAAGGGCGCCATCTCACCGACGGCCTATCCCACACGGATTACATTAATCTCAAAAAAGAGCTGGGCGAACCATATGCATCCCGTCTGGTGTCCGCGGAAAAACTGATTGCGGACTTTCGTTCGGAGAGGGTGGCGGGCGAGATCATCGAATTTTCAAAGATCGCAAACATCACACGAAAACTTATCGAAAGGGCACTGTCTAACGAAGTCATAACTCCAGGCAAAACAACGATGAACGAAGTGTGCTGGTGGCTGGAGGAACAACAACAGGCCCTTGGTGTTGAAAGAGGCTGGCACCCCACAGTGTTTCTCAGCCCCCCAGATGGCAACGAGATCGCCAACACGGACCGTGTCATTCAGCCCGGAGATGTCCTCCAGATCGACTGGGGCATCGGCCGGAACAACTTCTTCACTGATATGAAACGTTTTTCTTATGTCTTGAAGGAGGGTGAGACAGAGGTCCCAGCCTGGGTCAAGAAAGCATTCGACAATTCCCGAAAAATACGGGAGCTTGTGAGAGCGAATGTCAGATCAGGGAAAACCGGCAGGGAGCAGCTAGATAATCTCAAACGTTTGGTGGCTGAGGCCGGATTCGTCTATACCGAGGAGGAGCGTCCCAGCGATGTCCAAGGCGTGGAAGTCAACATCGGCATGCACTCTGCCGGCAACTTAGGGCATGATGTGGGCGGTTCTCTTTTTGAGATCTTTCCCTTTCGCACGACTTTTAAAATCAGGCCCAACAGTCTGATCGCCTTTGAGTTCATCGTATTCACGCCAGCAGAGGAATGGGGCGGCAACAAGGTCCCGGTCTGTGTTGAGGAAAACGCACTGATCACAGAGCGAGGGATCGAGTGGGTCCATCCTCCCCAGGAACGAGTCTTGGTGATCAGGTAGTAGTAATTCAGCAAATCAGCTCATTCAGAATTCACGATTCTGACTTTTGTCTTGTATCAAAATAATGTATAAATATTATCATACAGAGATGCTTTCCAAATGAAAAACACATCGCCATACATAGAAAAGATTCTTGTTGAAGGATATCGCAAGATGCCACCATGGGAAAATTCGTTTGGCCTCCCTCTGGCTGGATAGAGAGACAATGATCCGCGTTTTTAATTGGGATCCAGAAATAAAGGGATACTGAAATGACAGGAGTCCTAGATCTTCTGGAAAAGACCCTCAAAGAGGATTAATATTGGGTAAATCTTAATAAATAAAGGAGGCTTTATAATGTCTGTTCGATACGCTTTTTGTGTGATCCTTTGTCTTATCCTGGTTTTCGGTGCTTGTACATCAGAAAAGGCCGAACCGGAAAAAGCCGAGGAGGGAAAGGTTGCGTCTGAAAGGACCGAATCTGTAAAGACCCATTTGGGAGGCTGTATCCTACTCGCGCCGGCAGCAGAAGCACCCAGTGACCTGTATCAGGAAAGCGACGTTGTTTCGACTGATGAATACAAACCGTTCACGAAAAAACTCTCGGTCTACGGCATTGTCCTGATCGGCCGCGATGATATCTCCGATGACTTTATGCGCAAGGTCGCTAAAGCCATAAAAGAGATGTTTCCGCAAGGGAATGGCATTGACGTGGAGCTGCAAAAAGAGCTTCTGAGGAACATGTACAAATACAAAACTGTGATCCCTTTCTTTAAGGGGCAAGACCATGAGTTCGCTCCTGAAGATGAAGCCGCGTGGGACCTCACCAGAAGCCAGAACAGCATATGCGACATTATTATGGAGGGTGTTCCCGGCCAGGTGAATGAGGTCGTCGAACACATCCTCCACCATGTGAGTGACGTCGGACTCCATTACACATTTCCCGATGAGTGGGGTATTTCGAAAACCTCGAAGGTCTATCAAGCGATGCAGGAGGCGATAGACAAGGAATATTATATTGTTGATCAATATGGGGAGCGCGATGACGAAGTCAGAAACAGAGTGTTGCTTCAGGAATTCGCTTATTGGGTCATCGGCTCTGGGTGGAACTTTCTAGGGCCTTACGCTCCGGATGCAGAGTGGAAGATCATCCGAACGGCATCTGACTTGAAGGAGAAGCTTCCTCTGTCCTATGAGCTTTTTGAAAGCACCATTCCTAAGGTCATGGTATCACCAAGCATAGACACACTCGAGGAGTTTAAAGAATTCGCAAGATCTGAGAACTAGCTGTTAGTCTTCCATCAGTCTCACGATGACCTTGTCTAGTTCTCCTGTGTAGGGGAAGTGATTCGTAATACTGTATCTGTTGCTGACCGGTGTGCCATAATCGACGCCAACATCAAAGGTTTCAGACAAGGAGAAAGTAGCGATGTGCATCTCAGGCATTGCTACCTCATCCACTTTTTCGCCGTTGACATACAATTCTCCGACTCCTTGGATGAAACCGGTCTTTCTGAAAACAAACTTCAGGTCAACGTCTCCCTTGGGTAATGGAGGAGATTCCAGCGTGTAGTAAACTCCATGGTAGAAGTTATAATCGTAGTAAGCACGGTTGTTCTTGATGAACAAAGTGTAGCCCCCGGTGAACCCACCACAAGCTACAACAACGCCTTCTTCTTTACCTGTAAGATTCAGCTTGGTCTCGATAGAATGCGAACGGTCTTTGACTGGAGCTGATGCCTTCTCAGCTATACGCACTGCCCCTGGAGAGTAATAAACGAATTCTTTCCTGTCACCAAAGAGCCGACCCTGCTGTTTTGCAATTCTCATAACCATATCGTCATAGAGCGGATACACATTGTATTCCCAGGCCAGTTCATCCCACCGCTTTTTCAGTTCTTCCAATTTTTCAGGATACTGATCAGCCAAGTTCACGGATTCTGAAAAATCCTCATTCAGGTTGTATAGCTCCCAAACATCGGTCTCGAACGGAGCCGTGACATTCACATTCCATGGCATGCGATTCCCATGAATTGTGACAGCCTTCCAGCCATCCTTATAGATGGCCCGGTTTCCGAACAGTTCGGAATACTGTTCTGGATGCTGAGTGGGCGCATCCGGACTGTCGAAGGAATACATCATGCTAACACCGTCGAAATCCATCTGTTCCTCGCCATCCAGTTCTTTGAGAAAGGGAGTTGCGGTCACTTCCATGATGGTTGGGGCGATATCGATAATGTGATGGTACTGGTTCCTCACCTCGCCCTTTGATTTGATTCCCTTGGGCCAGTGAACGATCAGCGGATCCTGGATACCGCCGCGGTGCACGATCTGTTTGAAATATTTGAAGGGAGTGTTTCCGGCCATTGCCCATCCGGCATGAAAGTGAGGATATGTGTTCGGTCCTCCCCAGTCTTCATAATGCGACATATTCGCCTCGAAGGGAGTTTGAAGTCCATTGAGCACATAGGTTTCATTAAAGGTTCCTGCCAGACCTCCCTCTCCGCTCGAGCCGTTATCCGAGGTGACAAATATGAGAGTATTGTCCAATTGGTCGGTTCGCTCGAGTGCATCGACCATACGCCCGATATGTTCGTCCACATGGGTCATCATGGCGGCAAATACTTCCATCTGCCTGGCATAGAGCTTCCTTTCTTCGGGCTTCAAGCTGTCCCAGGCGGGGATCTCAGGAATGCGCATCGATAATTGGGTTCCTGTAGGTATAACACCCATCTCCAACTGAGTTTTGTGGATGATCTCCCTGGCTTTGTCCCAGCCCATGTCGAATTTGCCCTTATAGCGTTCGATATATTCCTTGGGCGCTTGATGGGGTGAATGCATGGCAACAGGAGCCCAGAACATCATGAAGGGCTTATCTGGCGAAACGGAAACATGGGATGTGATGAATTCGATCCCCTTGTCAGCCAAGGCCTCGCTCAAATGATAAGCCTCCTTATCCTCCCAATCTTCGATGGGGTTGTGGTCTGTCCAGATAAGCGAGCGGAAGTTGTCGGCATCAGCAGCCATAAAACCATAATAATGATCAAAGCCCTCACCGCTCGGCCAGCGGTCAAAAGGGCCGCTTCGAGACACTTCATACAAGGGTGTATGATCCCATTTTCCCAGGGCATAATTGACAAATCCGGCTTTCTGCAAGTGCTTGGCAACGGATTTGGCGCTCTCAGGAGGATAGGCATTGTATCCCGGGAATCCCATGGCCGTTAGCGAGTGGGATCCCAAACCGATCCTGTGATGATTCCGGCCGGCCATTATGGACGCACGGGATGGAGAACAGAGAGCGGTGGTGTGAAAATTGTTGTACAGAAGGCCGTTTTGGGCCAGTTGGTCGATACGGGGTGTTTCGATCAGTCCGCCGTAGGCACCTATATGGGCAAAACCGACATCGTCTAGCAAAACAATGAGCACATTGGGGGTACCAGCTGGAGGCTTGGGGGTTGTCGGCCACCATTCTTCTGATTCCTCATAGGATTTTGCAATTTTCCCTTTGAATTCCTGTCCGTACTTCTCAAAATCATCGGATTTGGTCTCTTCACCTGCAGGTTGACAGCCGGTAAACACTACGGCTGTAACAAGCATCAGAGATAGTAATTTGATCAGTTTTTTTGTCATTTTTTCCCTCCTAAACTAATAAACATAGCAATCAAATTTACATGAAAACCAGATTTTTGTCAATTGTACTTTGGTACAAGATAATCCCAATCTAAGGAGAGTTTTATTTAAATCTAAGCAGAGTTTTATTTCTGTTTTGCCGTTAACAAGCGCGCGGCTTCCGTATGACCTCTTCTTTGGGCAAACACAAGGGCAGTATCACCATCCACATCCTTTAAGGATGGATCTGCACCGTGCTCGAGCAGGATCTTCACAACCTCGAGTTGCCCCTCGCCAGCAGCAAACATCAGAGCCGTCCACTGTTCTACACTGTCGACAAGGTTGGGATCGGCCTTCCAATCCAAGAGCAATTGAACTGTCTCTGGGAAAGGCCCACTGGAGGCGTACATCAACGCTGTCCGTCCCGAGCTATCGCGGATGTCGACCTGGGCCCCTTTGCTAAGCAGTAAACGCACGATCTCAGTGTGGCCATCGAAGGCAGTCAGCATCAGGGCCGTACGTCCCAATTGATCCGATGTATTTACGCTTGCTCCCTTCTCGAGCTCTGCACGCACCGTCTGGATCTGCCCTTTGGCCGCAGCATCTCGAAGGGCTGCACTACGCTCAGCTGACGA
>JAGLRY010000169.1 GCA_023135995.1 Candidatus Aminicenantota bacterium
GGGCATAGGTTCAGCATCAAGACTTAGGTCGGAGAATCACCTATTATACCTTTAGTCGTAATTTTAGCCTGAATTATTCATAAAAACTGCCGATGTTTTCCTTAAAAAATCCTTCTCATTCTTATTATCGGCATTTTCTAAATCTGTTTCGTCTTTCTCCTGTATAACTTTTTGCCTCTCCATACGTTTATAGTAGTAAACTAAGCAATGGTGATGATTATAAAATAGTCATAAAAAATGTTCTATACTTTTACGATATAAAATGCCATAGGAGGGAAAATGAGTGATCACGCTTTAGCCAAATCCAGAAGGAACTTTATCAGGAACGGATTCACCAGTCTTGCCGGAGTGATATTGGCTCCATCTGTATTTAAAAAGGGGAAAAAACCTGTTATCCATCAGGAAAAAGACAGGAAATTCATCTATCGCACACTGGGAAAAACCGGGATCAAGTTACCGATCGTCAGCATGGGCACATATGACGCTACGGGTGTTGTCAATGCGGCGCTCGATGCCGGGATCGTGCATATCGACACTTCTGCAGACTACAATGAGGGCAATGACGAGAGAATGTTCGGAGAAGTGTTTAAAAACCGTCCCCGCGATACCTATGTGATCGGAACGAGTATCGGCATGTGGCAGTACAAAAAGGCCGAGCAGATCAAGAATACGATCACTGCCAAAACTCTGAGAGATTACATCGAAGGAAGTCTAGAAAGGCTTGCTCTGGACACCATTGATATTTATTACCTCGGGGGAATCCAGCACAAAGAAATCGCTTTGTACGAACCATATTTAGAGGTGTTAAAGGAGTATAAAAAAGCGGGCAAACTTCGTTTTCTTGGTGTGACAACTCACACAAATGAGCCGGAAATAATCCGCACAGCCACCGATAGCGGAGTTTATGATGTTGTGCTTACGGCATACAATTTCAGAAAAAATAATAGGGAAGAGATCAAGAAGGCTATCGCATACGCTGCCGGTAAAGGCATGGGGGTCGTCGCGATGAAAACCCAAGCCGGTGTTTATTGGGACCGCAGAGAAAAGACAAAAATGATCAACATGAAGGCCGCTTTGAAATGGGCTTTGCAGGACGAAAACGTTCATTCCGCAATACCGAGTTTTAAGAATGTGGATCAATTAAACGAGGCATTATCTGTTATGGAAAACCTCGCGCTGACTCCCGATGAAAAGGCCGACCTCAAACTGGATCAGGCCGAACCTTCAACCGGAATGTTCTGCTCTCAATGTGAAGAATGCTTGCCTCAGTGTTCGGCAGGTCTGGATATTCCAACACTGATGCGCAGCTATATGTATGCCTTTGGTTATCACAGTCCCTGGAAAGCCCGAGAAACCCTCGATCATATCAAACTTGCGAGTGTCCCGTGTTTGAATTGTGAATCATGCAGCGTAAAGTGTTCTTCGGGATTTGATATCAAGAGGAAAGCGACAGACATCGCAAGGATTTTAGACGTGCCCAAAGAGTTTTTAGTGTGATTCGCTTAAGCCTGAATATCACTTTTTAGAATCTGTGATGATTATCCAATCACTATCAAATTTTTGCTTGTATTCGAGTTCCAAATAATCAGCTATAACCTCCTAGGCTCCTTCTCTTTAGCCAGTTCGATCGCCTGATTGAATGTGAATGCCCTTCCTTCTTCTTGTGCCGATTTGTAGGCTGCTTTATTTAGTCCATCACGCACGATCGCTTTCCATTTCCCCAGGTTTAAGGCGTCTGCAGGTGGCAATGGGATTCCCAAGGTGGCACGCAAGGTTTCCATGGCAGAAAAAAGTCGAGCGGCTTGGTCGTATTCAGACTGCGCTGCAGCCAAACTCGCGATCCCTTCCAAGTTTTCAGCGATCCCCTCTCGATGATCCAATTCTTCTTCCAGGCGTATGCTTTCAATAAAGTGCTTTTGTGCAGAATTGTGGTTGCCTTGGGCGAGGTCACATTGACCGAGCAACCTGAGCGCTTGTGCTTCAACAGCCTTAAAGCCGACTTCCCGGGACATACTCAGGCATTCCTGGGCTAACGGTGTCGCGCCTTTAATATCGTTCTGATCAAGGGCCACTCTCCCGAGTCCGGCGAGGGCGATCGAGCCACATCCTTTGTCTCCCATGGTTCGAAAACTCGCCAGCGCTTCTTCGTATAAGGTGCGGGCTTGTTTGGTGTTACCTTGAAATCGCTCCACGCATCCCAAACCCCTGAGCTGCGTTGCAACACCGTGAAGATCCTTCAAATCCTCATATATCTTAAGGCTTTCACTATACATCTCTTTTGCTTTGTCATAATTCCCCATAACCACGGCGATCTGGGCAAGATTCCAGAGTGCCCCCGCTATTTCACGCTTATCCTGCACCTCTCTGAAAAGGATTAGGCTCTCTTCAAAAAGGGTGTTGGCCTGTTTAAAATCGTATGTCGATGCTGCACTGTGTGCCAACGGGCCAAGCGCAGTTGCGATTCCTCGCTTATCATCCACTTCTCGCCACAGCTCCAGGCTTTCCGAGTGCAAAGCCTCGATCTCTGTGTCATCAGCGCCTAAAAATTCTTTCGCGAATGCCAACCCTCCAAGAGCTTTGGCTATTCCCACCTTGTAGCCGATCTCCCGGGCAATTTCTATCGCCTGCTCATACAACGGAATGGTTTCACCCATATCAGAATGGCGGGCCGCGAGCCATCCGGCACCGGTCAGGGCGTCCACTCGCTTATGAGTTTGAGTGTCGGTCAACGCAAGTACTTTCTGGAGCCATCTTCGGCCCTCATTAAAATACCCGTGCGTATCCCAAAACTGCGATAGCGCTCCTGCCATTCGCAAACCCGACAGTGCAGATTGTGCACTGTCTTCGCTATTTTCCTCGGCCTTCTGTAAAAACCACCCCAAGGCAGAGCGCAGATTGTTATGTTCCTCCTCCAGTCGTTCCAACCACACTTCCTGTTCAGGTCCCTTGAGAAGGGATTTGGCTTCCTCCGCCAAGGTAAGAAAATAATTGGCGTGCCTCTCTCTGATACCCGCCTCTCGACCACTTTCCTTCAGCTTTTCTCCGGCGTATTCGCGGATCATCCCGAGCATGCTGAACCGCAACTCCTCCTCTCCACCTTCATCCTGCCGTAAAAGGCTCTTGTCCAGGAGGGAAGCAAGTCCATCCATGACATACATACCCAGTGCTTCCTCTGATCGCAAATCAGGATCACTATCTGGGGGACAACACACGGCTTCGGCTGCTGAAAAGGTGAAGCCCCCCGCAAACACAGATAGAGTCTGGAAAAGTTTCTGCTCATTTTCGTCTAACAACTCGTAACTCCAATCCATAGCAGAACGCAAAGTCCGATGACGTGCGGGTGCATCTCGAGGCCCGTGGGCCAGAATTCGCAGCGACGATTGCCCATCCGCCTCGATGAGACGCTTGAGCAACGCTTTTGGGGGGAACAGTTTGATACGCGCTGCGGCTAATTCGATCGCCAATGGCAATCCATCAAGCCGAGCGCAAATCTCGGCCACTGATCTCGCGTTCTCGTCCGTTATGGAAAAATCGGGTTTCACCGACTGTGCGCGCTGGGAGAACAATTCCACCGAAGGATTTCTTGTGAGCAAGTCCACTGTAGATCTGTGGGATATGTCAGGAAAGGCCAGGGGACGCACAAGGAACTCGTGTTCGCCCTTGACATGCAGCACCTCGCGACTAGTAATCAAAAAATTGATGAACGAGCAGGTTTCAAGAAGTTGCGCGATATCTGAGGCTGCTTCGCCCACGTGCTCGAAATTATCGAGGAACAACAACATTTTTTGATGCTGCAGAAATTCTCCCAAAGTTGCAAGAATGGGCTGGTTTCCCTTTTCATGTACGTCCAGCGTTTGGGCAATTGTGGGAGCGACGAGCATAGGATCTGTAATAGGAGCAAGGGGCACGAAAAAAATCCCATCTTTGAATTCATCGGAAAGCTCTGCAGCCAACTGCAGACCAAGGCGGGTTTTTCCAATCCCTCCGGGTCCAGTTAACGTGAGTAAGCGTACTTTAGCCTGAGACAGGAGATCCCGGGTAGAAACAAGGTCCTCTTCCCGGCCGATGAAGCTCGTCGGCTGAATGGGCAAGTTGTTTGGATAGGCATCCCGGGATTTGAGAGAGGGAACGACATCTCCTGGGAAGCTGACAAAAGAGGTGTCGCCAGTCAAAGCAAGAAGGACTTCCTCCGCACTTTGAAACCGGTTCTCTTTGTCTTTTTCAAGACATTTCAACACCAAATGGCTTAAGATCTCATCGATCTGATCATTGATCGTCCTAGGGTCTTGAGGAGGTTCGTGCTTGTGCTGATAAGCGACACTTAATGGTGTATCCCCCACAAAGGGCACTTGTCCTGTTATCATTTCATACAGGATGACTCCCAGCGAATAGATGTCAGACCTCTGATC
>JAGLRY010000017.1 GCA_023135995.1 Candidatus Aminicenantota bacterium
ACAGCCGAAACAGTCGTGGAAGCCGCACGGAAGAGCGATGTCCTCGCTATGAAAGTCATCGAATCCACTATAAAATACCTGTCTATGGGAATCGCCAATATCGTCAGTATTCTGAACCCACAGATGATAGTCCTCGGAGGAGGCCTATTTCAGTCCGGGGATTTCCTCCTTGAGCCGGTAAAAGCAGAGTTTAGAAAATGGGCTCAGCCCATAGCGGCCAAAAATGTAAAAATTGAGCTGTCCTCTCTGGGTGAAGATGCCGGTCTGTACGGGGCAGGAAAGATAGCTTGGCATACAAATTGATGGGAATAGAGATCATTGAGTTTTGCCTTTTCCATTGAGGAATAATGGACCGAGGAAGAAATACATTCATGGAAAGGAGTTAAGTTATGTCTGCTTTAGACTATTTGAATCAAATCCAAGATATCGTCGAGGAGATCAAGATTAAGGAGATGGCAAAGATTGAAAAGGCGGGTAAACTCATGGCCGAGTCGATAGCAGATGAGGGAAGAGTTTATATATTCGGAAGCGGGCATTCCGTTATCCCTGTTCTGGATATTTTCCCAAGATACGGAAGTTATGTTGGGTTTTTCCCTCTGTATGACCCCCGATTGATGTGGTTCAATGTCATCGGGCCTGGCGGTGCTCGAGAACTTTTGTGGTTAGAGAGGCAGGAAGGGTACGCCGAGGTTTTCTTACAGAGCTATCCTTTGGAATCACGGGACTGCATGCTTGCTTTCTCACATGGGGGATTAAACACGGCACCCATCGAAATCGCCTTGATAGCTAAAAAAATAGGATTGAAAGTGATCAGTGTGTCTTCTCTCAAAAATGCCAAGACAGCAAAAAGAACTCATCCCTCCGGGAAAATGCTCCCTGATATTGCTGATATCGCTATTGACAATTGTGTGCCTCCGGAAGATGCTTTGGTCGATGTCGGCCAATTGGAAAAAGTTGCCGCAGGCTCAACTGTCGCTGCTGTATCGATTGCCATGTCGCTCGTGGCAGAAACCGCGGCCAACCTTGCAGCTGTAGGAAAAATGACCCCGACTTTTGTCTCTCCAAATGTTAAGGGTGTGGAAAAAGGGCATATGCAAAAGGTCTACCAATCTTTCACTGAATTTTATTACCGCAGGCCGATGAAGCGATAAATTTCAAAAATTCGGTAACTCAGAGGAGGAGAAATTTAGTGTGAACGATCCATTGAATCAGAAACATGTTCGTTCTTACAAATTGATGTCTTCGGCTTGTGCTGGCATGTTTGTTTTTGGGATTGTAATGGCCATTCTGGGGGCTATACTCCCCACTCTTTTTTCAGAAATTCAGTTCAACAAGAGCGAAGCAGGGAATCTGTTCTTCACCATGAATCTCTCCATGCTGGTCATGTCTCTTTTATTTGGACCTGTGGTCGATCGTTTTGGATTCAAGATATTTCTCGCCGTCTGTTCTCTCCTGGTGGCCTTCTCGTTTTTCCTCTTTACGACAGCCACAACATATACAAATGTCCTTGTGGCTGCCATAATCCTCGGTTTTGGAGGCGGAGGTTTGAACGGCGGGACGAACGCACTGACCAGTGATATCCATCCCGATAGAAGAGCCACCGCTCTCAATTTATTGGGTATCTTTTTCGGTTTTGGAGCCCTTACGATTCCATTTCTGATCGGCGCATTTCTTGGACGAGTCGGACTTGATCCCATTCTAATGTTTGCCACATTTTTAAGCCTTATTCCCTTTATCTTGTTCGTGAGTTTTCCTTTTCCCAAACCAAAACATGAGCAAGGATTTCCGCTCCTAGAGGCAAAAAAGGTGGTCAAACATCCTCTTTTGTGGCTGTGTGGAATCTTGCTTTTTTTTCAATCCGGGAATGAATTCATGGTGGGCGGTTGGATCTCCACATATCTCAATGAACATTTCGGCCTGACTCCTACGACTGCCTCTTTTTTGCTGGCAGGTTATTGGGCGGCAATCATGAGCGGTCGTCTAGTCTCTACAAAAGTTGTGAAATTCATGAAAAATGAGAAACTGATCCTGGGGAGTGCATTCCTTTCTCTCTTTGCTGCCATATTAATAGTCGCAGCGCCATCCAAGGAGTTGTCTTCATTGGGTGTTGTGTTGATCGGATTAGGATTCGCCGCTGTTTTCCCCACGACTCTCGCTATAGCTGGAGAAGCCTTCCCCTCTTTTACAGGAACAGCTTTTGGGATCATCTTTGTCATTGCTTTAACGGGCGGGATGTTGTCGCCATGGCTGGCTGGGAAAATTGCCCATGTCTATAACATTCAAAGGGCAATGTTCATTCCCATTTTTAATTGTAGTATGATTATATGCGTTCTGGTGTTGATTCAGAAAACTTTAAAGAGTCATAAATACTCACAGTTTTGAATACGCTCTTTTAGCTCATAAGGTCCGCTTTTTTAAAGAGAAGGAGATTGAAAAAATGAAAGAATCAAAGCGATTCCTGATCGTGATTTCTCTGTTGTCTTTTTTGGGGGGAATGGCCTGTGGGCCTTCTCTTGAAAAGACTGCAGAACCTGTGGAGCTCATTGTCCGGGGTGATGATATGGGCATGACTCATACCTGCAATCTAGCTGTTAAGAAGAGTTTTCAAGAAGGGATATTGACCTGTGCCTCGATCATTGTGCCCTCTCCCTGGTTCGAGGAGGCGGCAAAGATGTGCCGGGAGCATCCTGAGTGGTGTGTGGGTGTTCACCTCACCCTGAATAGCGAATGGCGAGGCTATAGGTGGAAGCCGATCACTCCTTACAGTGAAGTGCCTAGTTTGATAGATAAAGATGGTTATTTTTATCCCACAACCGAGGCGTTCCTAGAGGCTTCCCCAAATTTACAAGAGGTGGAAAGAGAGCTACGTGCCCAGATGGAGCTGGCTCTCAAGCGCGGGATCGATGTCCAGTACATTGACACGCACATGGATACAGCCCGGTCGACGCCTGAACTCAGGGAGATTGTCCTGAGTATCTGTCAGGATTATGACCTCCCGCTGTCGAGGGAATCTGGAGAAAAGCAGATGAGCATCTATGAAGTCCCCTATAAAGAGAAGGGAAAAATTCTTGCTGAGAAACTGAAACAGCTGGAATCGGGATTGTGGCTACTGGTTGTGCATCCAGGCCTCGATACACCCGAAGAAAGAGCTCTGCAGGATATCAATCCGGAAGGCCTGCCAAATGTGGCCCTCAATAGGGCAGCGGTTACCAGTGCCTTGACCAGCAAATCTATTAAAAGAATTGTCGATAAACGGGGCATCCAACTGACAGATTACCGGAAGCTACGAAAAAAAGAATAAACTGGGGAGGAAAGAATGAGAGTCAGAGAAATAAGAAGGAATAGGTGCGTTTACCTTTCTGTGGCCCTTTATCTCTGTTTCATGTTTTTCGGATTCGACAGCGATTTATTCGGGGCAGATAAAGATGTCAAAAACCAGCTGCGCAAGAGCCATATGCAATTGTTGATGGAAAAAGGGATTTGTGATGATCAGGGAACGGAAATCCAAGACCGATTGGATCGATTAATCTTACGCGCCAGAGACAAAGGGCTTAAAAAGGATAAAGATCTTGTAAATGATATTCTCGGCCAATTGAATTACACGAAGACCAACCTCGGTAATTTTCCTCCATGTGCTTTCGACCGCCCTATTGGACACAAACTGACACATTATGGACACACCAAAGCGGATTCGAACATTGATGCAACGGCTGAGGCGAGCGCCTGCCCTGTGGGAGGCATAGGCGCCGGGTCCTTTGAGCGCACCATCAGCGGCAACTTCCGGTATTGGTTTTTGAAACTCGGCTGGATGATGGATGATACGATTTGGGCCAATCAGTTTCACGTATACTTAAAAAAGGGGGGCAACACTATCGTGCAGACCCTTTCCACCGATGCTCCCCCCTCTGAAAGACTCCAGAGCTGGAATTGGAATTATCCTTTGGGAAAGGGAAGCTACTATGCGTTATTTCCTAAATCCGGGTTTTCATACGAAAAGAATGAGGCTTTTCCTGTCAAGCTGGCAGTCACACAATATTCGCCGATAATCCCCCACAACTACCGCGAAACGAGCTATCCTGTTGGCGTCTTTAAGTGGATCGCGGAAAATCCCTCTGATGAATCGGTTGAAGTCAGCGTTATGCTCACCTGGCAGAACATCATCGGCTGGCAGGCCCGAACCAAAGCCATTGCCCAACCGACTGATTTTGTGTGGGATAAAAACAGCGCAGGGAACCTCAATCAGTTTGTTCAGGAAGGCACAAAAAAGGGCGTTGTCTTTCGGAGAAAGGATATGAATCTGAAAATGGGAAATGATATGTTTGGAACCATGTGTATTGCGGCCGAAGAGATCCCAGGTCAGGTAAACGTTTTTTACCAAACGGAATTTGATCCGTTGGGCAGGGGATTAGAGGTTTGGCAGCCATTCTCTAAAGATGGGACGCTTTTAAATTCTCAGAATTCTCGAACAGTTGCCAAAGACGAAGCCACTGCGGGAGCCATCGCTGTAAAAATCACACTAAAGCCCAGAGAGCGCGTTGAATTCCCGATAGTGGTGGCCTGGGATTTCCCCTATGCTGAGTTTGAAAAGGGGGTGAAGTACAGGAAGAAATACACAGAGTTTTTTAACGCAAGCGGGGAGAATGCATTCACAATTGCGTGTGAAGCTCTAGAAAAATACAAGGAATGGGAAAAAGCCATAGATGATTGGCAGAGCGATATTCTTCTGGATTCTTCTCTGCCCGACTGGTTCAAACAAGCGCTTTTCAACGAACTCTACATCTTGGCAGAAACCAGCGTCTGGGATGCGTCTACAAATCTTCACACGTATTTAGAAAGTATCGATTACCTGATGTACGGCACATTCGACGTGGATGCCTATTCCTCCTGGCATTTGCTTAAACTCTGGCCGGAACTAGAGCTTGACAACATGCAGTTTTTTGCCAAAGCTGTGGATTGGGAGGATCCGACATACAAACGATATATTTATCCTGATGTAATGCAAGGAGAGGTCCCGGAGGATAAAATGCACTACTACTGGAATACTAACAAGGTCTATGGCATGATCCCACACGATATCGGCTCCCCCCGCGTTCGCCCCTGGATCGTCCTCAATGCTTTTGATTGGCAGAATGGAAATGTCTGGAAAGACCTGAATCCCAAGTTCCCTCTTCGTGCGTACAGGGATTTCTTATATTCTGGAGGAAAAGATTATGATTTTCTCAGGAAAATGTTTCGAACATCCGTGATCGCTTTAGATACGCTGGAAAAGAGGTTTGGCGATCCCGATAGCCATATCCCTCTCAACGAGGGGATTCCTGACCAGACATATGATACATGGAAGATGAAGGGGGAGAGTGCCTATGTGAGCATATTGTGGCTTGCGGCCCTGAAAACAACAATGTGTATGGGGCAAGATCTGCTGAACATGGGAATCTCTGAGGTCGATTTGACAAACATTCAGAAAACTGTCCGGAAATACAGTGACTGGTTTGACATAGGACGGAAAACTCTCCAGAATCTGTGGAATGAGGAGGGGGGCTATTTCAACATCGATGCCTTCACAGACGACATCATGACCGATCAGCTCTTCGGTCTCTGGTACACCAAGATACTCGGACTTGAAGATGGAGAAGACGACCTGATAATATCTCTGGAACAAGCGAGAGGATCTCTACAGGCTGTGTATAAAAAGAACGTTTTGGGTTTTGGTCATGGATGGATGGGTGCTGTGAACGGCCGGAATGCTAAAGGTCAACAGCTCTTTAGCCAGCAGGGGGATGAGGTCTGGGTAGGAACAACATATTCTTTCGCCTCAAATTGTATTCTGCACGGACTGCTCAAAGAAGGCATGCATGCGGCTTACGGCGTTTATCATGTGGTTTACAGCCCCTATGGCCAGGGATATTTCTTCAAGACTCCCGAAGCCTATAACGATCCAGAAGAGGGTGTCTGGGATAACCCGGAGACAAAGTATGGCGAAAAACTGTTCCGAGCGATGAAATACATGCGTCCCGGTGCCATTTGGGCTGTGCATGAAGCCCTCATTCAAAAGAAAGGCAAGAAGTAGTATCATAAACTGGCATTTGGATCTATTTACCCTGGCCCTCTGGACCCTCGTTTAGTATCTGATCCGCTGCCAGCACTGTAAACAGGTATGTCGATGCGCCGCCGATGACGTACTCAGTCTGCTGCCAGAGGAACGGGAAAGGCTCTTTCAGTTCGGGGAAATCAGGCCGGATAAGGGCCGGACCCGATACGCCGCCGCCGGGGATGTGAGACCACTCGTTGACGTTCGTGCCATAAGCCACCATCAGGGAATGGGCACCGACTCCGGAGACAAGGGAGGTGCTCGATGCAGGATGACAGCCTAAGACATAATCAAGAACGCGCAGGATGTTTTCACGAGCGAACTCTTTGGGATAGGCCTTATGGAGAAAGTATTGCTGGACGGCATAGTTCTGGATGCTCCATGTGACTCCCCAAATCTGCGGCTCAAAGGGCACGCCAAAGGGATTTTGGGCGAGTTTCCCGCGCAGCTCCGCTGCGTATTGCGCTACGGCTTTGCTCAGGCTGCGTGTGAACTTTGGGTCGGTGATAGCGGGCAGCGCCCGTGCCGCGGCCCAGCCGATTTTATCCACATTGTCTTCGATGTAAGGGAGAAGAGTTTTGAGGCGTTCTGCGTAGCACGGCTCATTCGTGGTGAGTAGGAGCTCAACGGTAGCTAGGACTTCTTGTTCTTCGGGCTGCTCGGGAACTCCGGCGCTGGGCTGATGAACGGACGGATGGGTCTGTTCATAGTCCCATACCTTGATCGACGTATCGAGGCATTCCTTGGCGAGGATATTTTCAAAACCGGTGAGGACGCGGCTGGCGGCTGCCAGGGCCGCGGCGGCGCGGTATTCAGTTCCGCTGTCCCGGCTCGTAAAAGCCAGCCGATCGTCGCGGCGGCCTGTACGGTTGCCATCGACTTCATAGGGTCCAAGAGCCGGATCGAAGACGCGGTTGTCTGTCATCGTGGAGGCGTCACCCTGGGTCTTGTACTGCTCCAAGGACGAATCCGTTATGCCAGCAAAACTGTGGCCCGATGCACGATATCCGCCGAGCAGATTTTGTGCGCCGTGGGCAATTTGTTGCAGGATGTCGGGTTTGCCGTCCGGCACATGCAGCGCGACTTCGCGCCGCAGGGGATCGATGGACGTTTGATCCGAGTCGATGCCGAAGCTCTCTCGTGCGAGGGCCAACATCAACGTTGCCCAGGTCTGGGAAGAGGCG
>JAGLRY010000170.1 GCA_023135995.1 Candidatus Aminicenantota bacterium
AAAAATGCCGATTATAAGAATTAGGATATAAGAATTAAGGGTTTTAAGAGTAAGGGAATCGGCATTTTTTATGAATAATTCAGATCAAGTTAAAGTGAGTGTATGGTCTGCCAACACAAGCAGTCCCTGAACAGGCACTCCATAAGGGCAGGATCTTTCACAGTATCCGGAACAGTTCCAGCATCTATCGGCTTTATTCTGTGAGAGTGCCGCATATTTGACCATTGCTGTTTTCTCACGGCCCTGTGCTTGAAAGTAATGATTGTAGCGCATGATCGTGTTCACAGGCACAGCATGAGGACAGCTTGACTCGCACTTGCCGCAGGCATGACGGCAATAAAGATCACCGTAGAGAGCTTTGTAGGCTGCCAGCGTTTTCTCTGCCTTAAGGTCGAACCTGGCTCCGGAAAGATTCCCGTAGAATTCCAAGTCGCTGAAATTTTTGATAGTGGGACAGGCACAGCTGACATTGGGATTATTGAGAACAAACTTCATGGCCGCACTGCGGACTTCGTCGTAGCTTTTTAAGCCATACTGTTTCTGGAAGGCTTCAGTGGCATCGGCTCTTCCCTTTAATCTATCGAGAAGGTTTTGCAGACGTTCCGAGACTTCCTTGCCCTCTTCTTTCAACTGGTCTGCCTGTTCCTTCACTTCCAAGTAATTCAGAACGGGATTGGTTTTCATCAAAGTCGCACCGATATTCTTCTGCTTATAAGCCTTTAAAATCCTCTCGCCCTCGTCTTTTTGGAGAAAGTTGTAGACGAGAAGCGCCACATCGAAGCGGCCATCCTCTGCGGCAGCCAGATGGACCTTCTCCATGGTTTCAGGCACATCGCCCCACTGAGCCCCATGGTTGGAAAGGCCGCGGAAGCGCACACGCCCCTCTGCCTTGAGCTCTTTAAATGCGGCATGAAATCCTTCGGTTTTCAGTTGTTCCAAAGTAGAAGGCATGTGGATCATCAGACAGTCGACATATTCCGTCTGAAGCCGTTCTAAACATTTGAGGGCTCTGTCTTTAATCGCTTTTTTTGTGAGATCTCCTCTCAATCCCAGCTTTGTCGTGACAAATATTTTCTTCCTGTCGCGGTTTTTGATGACGCTACCGATGATCCTTTCAGAGCGGCCCCTTCCATAACCTTCCGCAGTATCGATGTAATTGATCCCTGCATCCAGGATGGCCTCGAGGAGAGCGGGCTCTGCCAGCTCACCGGCTCCGAATGCCATATCTGAGACCTTGAATCCTGTGCGCCCCAGCGTTCGGTATTCTTTGATCTTCACTTCATTCTCTTCGACAGACGAACCAGAGCCGAATAGTTTCTTTCGACTACCAAATCCTATGCCAGTCAAGACTGCAGCTGAGCTGCCGAGAAAGCGACGACGGCTTAATTCTTGGTTAGATGGGGTTGTTTTTTTCTTCACTAGGGGGACTCCTTTCCAAATCGAAGTTAAAAGCTTTGAAAACCTATCTTAAAAATAGGGATTATCCTACCGTTTTATCATTCCCCGGTCAAGGAGAATCCTAATAAATAAAAAAGGGGACTGTCCCCTTTTCTGTTCACCCCTGGAAAAAAGGGACTGTCCCCTTTTTATTTGATGTAGCCCAGGGCTTTGAGCTCTTCGATCTCTTTCTGAGTCAGGGTCTTCTCGATATCCTCTTTTCCGATATTCGCCAGTTTCTCCTGCGCATTCACCCAATTGAACAGCCTGTTTCTCAAGTAGTGCGCAACAATAGGGTTCCTGCCGAACAGATTCGTCTGTTCTCCTGGATCGGATTCGATGGCATAGAGCTCATACTCGCGAACATCATTCGTCCATTCTGTCCCGGTGTGGATCAATTTCCACTTTCCATCCACAATGGCTTTTTTATTCAGGTTGGGTCTTGTTTCCAAAAAAATCTCATGATGAACCGGCGAATCGATCGAATCAGGTGAGAGCAAAAACCTCTTCAAGCTCATCCCTGAGAGGAAGGCAGGGATGCTCTCACCGGCAAAATCGAGAAGAGTGGGAAAGATGTCGATCTCCTGCACGTTATCCTCGATGATGCGGCCGGCATTCAACTGATGGGGAAGCTTCACGATGAAAAGTTGCTTGATCTGTTCCTGGTAGAGCGTCTGCCCGTGGGCAAAACCTCCATGCTCGAAAAACTCCTCCCCGTGGTCAGACATCAGGATAACTAAGGTCTTGTCATACAGACCGAGGCTTTTCAGCTCTGCCATCAGATCACCGAAGGCTTTGTCATTCTGGGTGATGGTTGCATCGTACATCCGAAGTGTGTGATTCAAATCCACTCTATAGCGTTCTTCTCCCTTCTTTTCAACAACAACGACATTAGGTTTCCCGGTATCTTTGGGATAAAACTCCTCCTTGATCTTGTAGGGGCGATGAGGCTCCATAGTGTGGATATACATGAAGAATGGGGATGGTTCAGCCTGAAGCTGTGAGAAGGCGTACGTGTTGAGCATCTCCGCCAATCCACCATCCAGATTGGAATGGTATTTAAAATAAGAAAATCCCTGGTTGAAGTTGAAGAACTCCTTGATCCCGGCGTTTGAGGAGATCCCGATCGTGTGAAAACCTGCGTTTTTCAACAGCTCAGCCAACGTCTGGAATTCCATAGCTAGTCCGCTTTTTAGAGTGATCGCCTGATGCTGGAAAGGATACAGTCCCGTAAACAGGGCCCCTACAGATGGCCTGGTCCATGATGACTGTGCGTAGGCGTTCTCAAAGAGGACACAGTCCCTGGAAAACTCGGTCATATGGGGGGCCGTATTTTTTTCATACCCGAAAAAGGGAAGATGATCGGGCCGGAGACAATCCACTAAATAGATAAGAATGTTGAAAGGCTCTGGAAGCGCAGGTTCTGATTTTCCTAAATCAGGAGAAGGCCCCTCCATCGCTTTAAAGATCCTTGGTTTTTTGAGAAAAAGTTTTGTTGAGGTGTCAACTGCGAGAGATTCGCTCACAAAAACAAAACTTATCCGCGAGATCAGATTTTCGTAGGGAGAAAGATCGACCGGAAGGTTTTCCTTATTAACTCTGGTCCTTTCGGCAAAAGATTGTTCATAGAGGACATGGTCCTCACCGTAAAGCGTTTCAAGATAGATCACAAGCTTGGATCTGTCCGGAGAACTCGTTTTGGCCGCCTCCAAGGAAAAGTCAAAGTTAAGTTTAGCCCTCCTGGGAATCTTGAGATGATAGCTCAGACATGTATTCAGGTCTAATGCGATCGTTTGTATTTCCGTGTCGACAAGGGAATGCCCCTTCTCATCGGTCGGATCTGCAGATGTAGGAGCGCCTTCCCTTCCAAAGACAAACTTGCGCAAAGCAAGCCAGTGCCGGTCTTCTACACTGTTGGGAAGGGGAAACCTGCGGAACTCCAAAAAATTCTCACCGATATGTAGAAATTCCTTTTTGGCATTCACCGTTACTCTCTGATAGTCTTTCTGGTCGAGGGAGGATGAGAATATTTTGTGCCCGTTGAGCATGACGTCAAAAACCGGGGAAGGCTCCAATCTAACTGATAGCATAGACCTGACATTGAAAGCCAACTTCGTGTCTTTTTTTTCAAGGCAGCCAAAACGGAAGAGAGCTTTTTCCTTTTGTCTTGGTATGAGAATTGCATTCTGTTCCTGCTTCCGGTTCCTGTTCCACCCGAACATCCTGTCGCTCTCTCTCCAGGAACGAAAGAGATTTTGGCTTCTGTAATGGGTTATTGTTTGGGCATTCCAGATGTTAGAAGTGAAATCAAAAAGCACGTCCCCCTCGGTTTTTGAGCAGGAGCCCAATATCAAAAGAAGCGGGATTACAAGCACTGCAATCAGGAGTGTTATTTTCCCCACATCTCCGATAGTCTTATATTTTTGTTTCGAGGAATTACTCATAATCATGCTTATAGCAGATGCTAAATCCTAAGTCAAAACCCTGCTTGCACGATTGGAGGGAAAAGGCGATTGTGCTATAATACGCGCTTCCAATTTTCAAAAAGGAGAGTCAAATCATGATCTATGACTTGACTCATTACGGAACCCATCACTTTAAGATCAAAAGAAGATACTTCAAGTTCGTCAAATTCAATCACATGCAACATCACTTCAAATGTCCTGATAAACGTTTCGGTGTCAGTTCCCCGATCTGGGACTACGTATTCGGTACTTCGCCTTCAGAGTAAGAAAAGCACCAATTGAAAAGGGCTTTGGGGTATGCTAGGTTAGGATAGGGCCATTCCCATGAAAGCCAAAAAAATCCTTCGAACGGGTCTTCTCAACAGCTTCTTCCAGGTCGCCTTCCTTGCGGTTATATATGTTGTGGGCCGCACTGCTCATCTGGGGGGCGGGCCAACATCACGATTCCTTATCCTTGCCGCACTCGTATTCGTACCCTGTATCATCTGGGCCCTTTTTTTCTATTTTCAGGACAGATACGCACCCGAGCCATTACCCAACATCGTCGCCTCATTCATCGCAGGCATGGCGGCGGCAAGCCTGGGTGTGATCCCGCTCTTCACGGTCTTATTCCGCATCCCTGAATGGATCTATGCATCCTTTCCTCTGTTTGTCCTCGGCTCGTTTTTCATCAAAGCCGCCATGGCATGTATCCTTTTATACATAGTCCTCCGCTACGGCTTTCTGCCCCTCAAGGAGTTCGATGAACCTGTTGACGGTATGGTCTACGGGGCCATCGCCGGAACCGGCTTTGCCTTTGTGTACACCCTCCACTATCTGGCGGGACATCCCTCATTCACCCTGTACGTCATAGCATTCACGGCCACGGTCAACGTGCTGATCTACTCATCGGTCGGGTCTCTCATGGGATACATGATCGGCAGGGCAAAATTCCAGAGGACAAACATCGTGGTGTCCTCCCTGTCAGCGATGAGCCTGGGTATTCTTATCCTGGGGACCTATCATCTGATCAGCGAACTCTTTTTTGTCTCTGGTGTCAGCCATGCTTTCTGGTTTTGTTTCATCTCTGTATTTATTTATTCTTTAGTCATTTTAGCCTTTTGCTATAGAAAAATAAGAAAGATCAGCGAAAAAATATCGCCGGACACGGATATGCCTGCCCCAAAATACAACTTTCTTACCACTCTATACATCATATGTCTCTTTGGCCTTGCTGCTGTGATCGCCCATCAAGGCCTGCTTGGTAAAACATTCGAAAATTCTGATTATGGCCTGTCCTTCCGTTATCCCCACACTTTGTTGACAACTAGACTCACAGGATTTGCCCAACGCCCGACAGTTCCAAGACATTTTGCAAAAATCCTCCTCTTCGCAGAAAACTCCTCCCCTTCTTTTTCTCTCACCGTTAAAGCCCATCCCAATGATCTGAGCGGAAAGGACCCAGATCCTCTTAAATATGTAGAAGCAGTCACTCCCACAAGTTTTTTGGTCGAAAACATCATTATCAGCGGCAAGAAGACATATCGCGTCGCCTACAGCTACCTGGAAAAAAACCAAGCCAAGGAAAACCTGTTTCCAAACTTCATCGAAGTGTACACCGATATCATAATCACAGAAAATAGCATTTTCTCATTCACATACAAAGCCGAGTCGTCCCAATTTAAGGAGGGCCTCGCTGTTTACAACAATATCCTGAAGAGTCTCGAGTGGAACAAATAGCACGAAACAAAATGTACTACAAAAAACTTTTTGTGTTCTTCATCAGCATTCTTTCCCTCTGCATTTTTGCTCCGCTGGGTTCGGATGAGATCCCTCTAGATGTCACGCCTTACGTCCGTCTGGGGCATCTTGTCAGAGTTTCCGTGTTCAGGAATCCCACCGTCGACCCGAGGCAAAAGAGGATATTGAACACCGGCCAGCTGATCCGGGAAGAGGTGGTCCAAATGCCCGTAGGTTCCGGCACCATCATCAGCAGCAACGGACTGATCCTGACGAACAATCATGTCTACCAGATGGAAGACAACATCCGGTACGATGAAGAGACCCAGACACTTTTCCTGGCCCAGCAAGCAAGCCGCGAAATGCTCGTCTACACACTCACGGACAACGACCCCTTAAAAGTACCAGAGCTTCAGTATCTGGCAGAACCGGTCAGCTTAGACGAAAAACACGACACAGCACTCCTGCGAATCGTGAAGGATAAAGACGGAAATCCGATAGTGGGAAAGACATTCTCGTATGTCTCCATAGGAAATCCCTTTGGCATGCGGTTGAACGAAACGCTCACGATATTCGGGTATCCTTCCAAAGGCGGAGATACGATCACCATCACAGAAGGAAAATTCCTGGGTTATTATCGCGATCAACGATTCCCTGGACTCGACGGATTCATCAAGACCAACGCGGCAATGGCTCCAGGGAACAGTGGGGGCGCCGCGATGAATAAGGCCTCTCTTGTCGGAGTCCCGACGGCTGTCACGCTGCCCACCTTGGCCGGGTCGGATCTGGGATACATCCATCCCGTGACATGGGCCGCAAAAGTTCTGACAGTCGCGAAGCACAAACTCAATTTTGAAACGCCGGAGATTCCCCTTCAATGGTTTGAGAGCGATCACAACACCGATAACACCCGCAACAACATCTATGTGACGGGCCGGGTCGTATCCTCCCATTCGCAGATGGGAATCCCTGCGGATATCATTTTGGCCCGCACGGACAGAACTCTAGAGGAGATCGAAAACCTGCATCTCGAACTGGAAGTCGTCAACATGATCTATACCGTCCAGAGAATGCACACAGCAGGTCTCTCCGAGGAACAAATCGCAGCCCAATTCCAGCTGTCTCTGGAAGAGGTCAAAACCATGGTCGCAGCCCAGTTATTAGAGGAACAACTGTCAACAGATACACTCGCCAGCCTGAAGGGAGAGTTCTTTTACAGTCATACACAGAGCGATGATGAGGGATTTTTTATCCTCAGCGTGCCAAAAGTGCAAGACATCAAACTCTACATAGTCAGGAACAGCTTTCATCCCATAGAAAAAAAGATAACCCTGGGCCAGGGCCTCTCACAGAATCTGGGGAAGATTACGATCTTCCGACAACAATAAATCATTCATAAAAACTTCCGATTATATCATCCAATTTCCACGAAATGTGCTATTTATTTTGTTCATTACAAACGCAAATGCATCTCTTCCATTCTTGAATTCTCTCTTTCTATTAATCAGAAGTTTTTACCCTTCGGGCGAGCCGATATCACTCAGACTGTCTTTTGAAGAGGTTGAGTTTGATGCTGATTTCAGTTGAGCCCCAGATACAGAGCAGTACGGTCAGAGAATACCGCACGAACTCGACCACCCCAGGCACCGGCTGAAACAAAAGTTGGCTCGCCCTCTCAAGCGTCTGATCGGCCAGGATATAAACAACGAGTGTGATCAAAACCCGGGCGATTCTTTGCAGAATCGTTCCTGTATCCTCAGGAATACCCCGGTTCCAGACCAGTAAAAATCCAATATTGAGCCCGATGAAAACAGCGACGATTTCATGATTGATTTTTGGCAGGAGGAGGAGCAAGAATGGGAAAATACACATATAGAAAAAGAAAAGGACAACTTTTATATCCCATTGAAGCTGCCGCGGTTTCCGGGAGAGAAATGAAAAGAGCCAAGCGTTTTTAACCACGCCCTTATAGAAAAGAAAGACAAAAGCAAGACCGATGACATATCCTCCTAAAACGTCAGCCAGAAAATGACGTCCAAGGTACATCCTGGACAGGGAGACAAATACTACAATGGCCACAGAAACAACCTTCACCCACGGCTTTTTAGCGATCAGGAAAAGCAGTCCTCCCAGAGTCACCGCATTACTGGTGTGGCCGGATGGAAAGCCCCACGATCCAGATGGATTCGTTCGCAGGGCTGTGACCACATCTTGAGGCAATCGGCCAAAAAAGCTTTTGGCCCCTTGGCTTTCAAGGGGAGTCAAGTTTGGAGCACTCTCACCGATAAGTTTCACGTTGAGGTCCATATGAGCCGGACGGGGCAGGGCGAATACTTCCTTGAGCCAGAGTGAAGTCAGGCCATTCAACAGCATAGCCTGTATCAGAATGAAGCCATACCGGAAACTAACCCCAAAAAGGAAAATGAGCAT
>JAGLRY010000171.1 GCA_023135995.1 Candidatus Aminicenantota bacterium
CCAGAATTGGAAGAAATAATTCAGAAAATCTTTTTCGAAAGATTGGAGAAATAGGATCAGCTCTGTTTGAAACATCAGAATGAAAAGCCGGCCTTAAAATAGACAGCGGTCCACTCCTCGCTTACAGCAACAGCCAGAGAGAACACTGTGGCTAGGTCGAGGACTGAGAAAAAGACTCCACCTCCGTAGGCGGGATGCCATTTGTTGGAGGATTCACCCTTGACAAACACTCGGCCGATGTCGGTCAGACCAAAGATGCCGTATTCACCAGGAATAACAAAAATCGCCTTGCCCAGTATTAATCGCAGCTCGAGTCGGCCATAAAGAGAGGAATCCCCGGCAAATCTGTTCTTGGCAAATCCGCGAACAGTGGAGTTTCCCCCTATATAGGCCGCCTCGGTATAGGGGATTGTGCCGAATAGTTTCTTCCCGCCGATGGATAGAGCCAAAATTAGAGGTTTTGTAAGGGAAATATAGGCAGCAGCATTTCCCTCAACTCCCGAGAATGTACTTTCAACTGTCGCAGCCTTAGGATACACAAATCCTTCAACATCAATCCGAAAACCGGGATTGCTTGCCTTAAGAGGATTGCGGGTATCCCAATTGAAACCCAGGCGAAATCCAACCTGTCCGAAATTCGCATACCCATAGGGCTGGATCGTACCGAGAAGAGTGTCAGGATCGTCCTTGGCCGCGTTATACTTAATCTGAAGGCCTCCATAAATCTCGAAAGAGGGACTGAACATGTAGTGAAGCGCTGGGAAGATAGATATCATTCTTTGCCGGATCTTATAGAAATCGTCTGTCTCATCCGCCGAGGTTTCGTTTCCAAAACCGTAAAACCGAAGGAACTCGAGGCCAGAGACCAGAACAGAAAACGTGCTAAAAAGCGAAGAGTTGGGTTTTCTGAAATCCCCCCTATAATCAAAAATGCCTGACTGAGCACTGGTCGCATAACCTGCCAGAATCTTGTGGGAATCTGAATAGGGAACATAACGGAAACCGTATCCTGTGGAGATCAGTCCGCCTCCTAAAAAGAGGCCAATGTCCGAACTGAATCCAGGGTAAACCTGAGGGGCTGTTCGCCGACCCCAATCGCGATGCTCGAGTAACGTATTGTCGGGATCTTCCCCTGGAGGCGGCTCGTACGGGCTGGTATCATGCTTCGAGCCAGGACCCCGGATCATTCGACTGTTGCCCGCCATATCTGAGAAATAGAGCCCACCGCCCTCCGAATCATCAACAAAATCTTGACCATCGCCACTGATAACGCGCACCTTTGTTTCATGTAACCTCCCGCCAGAAGTCACCACAAAGTTGTTTCCATTGTGTAAGTAGATTCGGATTTCCTTTGTTTCCTTTGGGTGGAATCTCCGCTGAAAGTAGTAATCTCCTGCCATTTTCCCGTCCACCGACAAGGAAACTTTTACGTCAACATCGCCATTATCAATCCGCTGAACTTCTACCCAATCATCCCGGTTTGTGCAATGGACATTGACCTCACCGGCAAGATGCCTGTAAAACTTTGCCGCTGCATTCTGAAGTTTGTCGCGACGCTGTTTGAGGGATCTTTTGATTTCTTCGCCGCTCAGATCATAATACTCCTTGGGCATTCGATGCACAGCCTTCTCAATGACATCATCAGTCACACGGCTCTGGACATCCCTGGCTATCTCTTCCCAGACCGGAAGTTCAAGATCTGTCAGCAGAATCCGGTCCATTTCCCTTCCATTCCAGGTCATTCCTTCTATACCCGGATAGGAACCCTTGAACTTGATAAGCTGCGGATTACGCCAACGTACCCAAGTGAGCACAAGGCCCTCATAGCTTGCGAAAACCTGATCTCTATCTTCAGGAATCGGCTGCCAGCCCGGAGTGTATGGAATCTTTGCCCAACGCCACTGATTCCTGTGTCTATCCCAATCTCCCAACAAGATATCAACAAGCCGTGCCCTGAGAAACGCCCGGGAGTCGATGTGATTCTCGGGATCGGCTAACCTGCGGTCCCACATCTCTACGCTGCTTAGAATTTCTGTGGCACCAAACGTCCCCGGATGGGAATCCAAAGCAGGGCTTGGATATTCTTCTATGGTTCCCAAAACATTTGCAAAAGCGTCACGAAACTCACCGAGCCTAGGATCATCAGGCATAATCACAAGTTCTGGTACGTTGTGCAAGATCCCGGCCGCCTCAGCAATGGGGGGAACCACAATAGCTCCTGCAGGATGAGCAGCCGCAGTTTGATCTTTGATCAAACGATCAGCGAGAGTGTCCTGGAAACTCTGCGGCAAAAATGAAGTGGGATCCTTATCAATACCGCGGAACGTGTAACTTCGACCATCCGCTCCTTTCAAGGCCAGCCCCAACGTCTGCATTCCCCCTACACGCATCACTGGGCGCAGTCCTCCTGCAAAACTCTGAAAGTCGAGGACATCAACCTCTATGGGCACTGCCCATAAGCTTCTGTAATTCTTCCCCAATAAGAATTTATGAAAGCCGGATGCTTTATACTCCTCCCCAGCCACTATTTTCTTTGTCTTTTGGGGCGTATCAAAAACAAAACCCTCTACATTCGGGACAAGATAAAAGACTAGAACCAAGGTGAAGACGACGCCCCCCATAAGCTTAACAAGATTAAAAGGCACCGAATGTTTCATGATTGATTCCCCTTTTTACACCTTTTTGGAAGAAAAGGTCAATTTATTATTTAGGAAATAGACATGAAATGTCAACTCACAACCTAATGAGCTTTGGTGAAATTCCCGTGGATCCTCAGTCACCGGACAGGCCTCTTCTTCGGA
>JAGLRY010000172.1 GCA_023135995.1 Candidatus Aminicenantota bacterium
AGGGGCATCGCTGGGTAGCTACGTTTGGTTGAGATAACCGCTGAAAGCATATAAGCGGGAAACTCGCCTCGAGATTAGATTTCCCATCCCCTTCGGGGGACTAAAGGTCCCTTGTAGACTACGAGGTTGATAGGCTGGATGTGTAAGTCCGGTAACGGATTTAGCTAACCAGTACTAATAGACCGTGAGGCTTGACCATAAAGTTTATTCAGGGCAAAAACCGTATGGGAGAGAAAGACTTATTTAAGTTATCAATCGGAATATTTCCCGGCAACCATAACGAAGAGGCCACACCCGTTCCCATTCCGAACACGGAAGTTAAGTTCTTCAGTGCTGATGGTACTGCTCTGGGAGCAGAGTGGGAGAGTAGGTCGTTGCCGGGTTTTTTTATATTTCAGGAATTGACCCGAACATTAAAATTGCGGAATGGAGCAAATTGTTAGAGCGAACGTTCTCCCCTCCCTTTTTTCTGTTCACTCAAGGAGACGTATATGAATATTTATGCAGGCAATTTGTCTCGAGAATTGACTGAAGACGAGCTCAAGGATGCTTTTGCTGCCTATGGTGCCGTCGATTCGGCAAAAATAATCACGGATAAGTTCACGGGGATCTCGCGTGGGTTTGGTTTTGTCGAGATGCCCGATGAGTCAGAAGCTCTGAATGCTATCGGCGAGTTGAACGGCAAAGATCTCAAAGACCGCACCATCATCGTCAACAAGGCCCGTCCCCGTTCAGACCAAGGTGGCGGACGCGGCGGCGGATTCGGCGGACGCGGTGGAGGCGGATTCGGCAATCGCCGCTACTGATTAAATTCGAATTACCCTGATCGATCTTTCTAGAATTGAAGTCTATATAAAGATTGCTCTTGTCCGCCTCGGAATATACAAACTCTAAGATATCCTTTTTTTCCTATACTATATCTCTGTTTTGCGTGAGGTCCTTCTGAGGAAATAGGAAATATGCCCTACAATGAACACTATAGCGCTGCCGATCACAGTGTAGAGGGGCCAGGCGATGGTCAATCCTTGACCCGGCAGCAGGTCTTGTATTGGACCCTTGACCAAAAAGAGCAGGGAGATCAGCCCGGTGAAAAATCCGACGATTGCATCGGTGCGTTCGATCTTTTTTGTGAGCATGCCGAGAGCGAACACTCCGAGCAACCCACCATACGTATAGGATGCGATCCCCAATCCCAGTTCGACGACAGCGGGCCGTTCGTGCGTCGATCGAAGCTGCAGGACAGCGAATACGAATGCAGATCCGGTAAGGATCACGCCCCACACAACAGAGATCATCCGGGAGACTCTGAGGTCTTTGTCCGGAGCATTGTTCTTGCCCCAGTATGGTTTGTACAGGTCTAGCGTGGTCGCAGAGGCCAGGGAGTTGATGGAGGACGACAGAGTGCTCATCGCTGCAGCCAGTATGGCCGCAACGATCAGGCCTGAGAATCCTGCGGGAAGTTCCTGAACGATGAATTTTGCGAACACTTCATCCATGGTTGCCAGTCCGAGCTGGGCAGGGGATAGGCCGTTATAGAATCCATAGAGGAGCAGACCGATAAACAGGAACAGGGCGAATTGACAAAACACAACAATCCCGCTCCCGATGAGCGCTTTCTGGCTGGAGCGGAGGTTTTTGGTCGTGAGGAGTCGCTGCACGATGAGCTGGTCTGTGCCGTGGGATGCGATGGTAAAGATCGCCCCTCCGAAGAGAGCTGTAAGGAGAGTGTAGGGTTGAGCAAGAAAATCCTTGAAGTTCATGTCCATGCCAAAATGGATAAATTGGAGTTTCCCCGAGTTTTGAGCCAAATGGAGAACGCCGTTCAGTCCCTGGGGCAATCGAGATAGTAGTATTCCCACTGCAAGGAGTGCGCCACCGAGATAAACACACATCTGGATGACATCCATCCACACCACTGCTCTGATCCCGCCCAGGATCGTATAGATGACAGTCACCCCTGCGATAATGAGGATAGAGAGAAAGTAGATGTTCAGGTCGGTCATGGGAACACCTGCGAGACGGAGAATAATGGCGATAGGAATGGCCGAAGCAAAAAGGCGTACGCCATCAGCCAGCAGCCGAGTCACCATAAAAGTCGAGCTGGTGATGTTCCTCAAACTGGAGCCAAACCGTTCGCCCAGGAATTGGTATGCTGTTGACATGTGCCCTTTGAAATATTTAGGCAGAAAAAAGAGACTCACCAGCGTCCGGCCCAGGATATACCCTAAAGTGATCTGCAGGAATGTCAGGCTTCCACCATAGGCGACAGCCGGAATACTGATGAAAGTGAGTGTGCTCGTTTCCGTTGCGACCACTGATAAAAGCACGGCCCACCATGGGATCTGGCGGCCGCCGAGAAAATAATCTGATGTGGAGCGCTGCCTGCCGGAGACAACCAGACCGAACACGATCACCCCTACCAGATACAAGACCACTATTACATAGTCGATCGTCGAAAAACCCATATTCATCCCTAAGTCCAATGGAGTTTATTCATTTTAATATGGCGGTTCATTTTAGTCTTAATATCTCAATTTTTATGTCTAAGATCAGGGTTGTGTTGTTCCAGAAAACTTTCAAGCCCGATGTCTTTCTGCACGAAAACCGCCTCTTCCCAACGGATGAACCGTTTGTTCTTAAGGGCTTCCAAAATCCGCAAAATCGAAAGCTCCACCTCACTGGTCTGTCCGCCCTGTTCAGCAACAAATTCCATGGCCTCGAACAGAACTGCATTTGCCTCCGCGTAAGTGATGGGTTCTGTTGTGCCAAACTTTTGGTTCCACGCTTCCGTTGAGATAGTATCATTCACATGGCTCTGGATAAGGTATGTCGCTCTGCCGATGAGCTTGAGGTTGCTGGGATTGACATGGGTCATGGTGTTCCCGACGACTCTTCCCAACCTGGTCATCACCGCCGTTGAGTGTCCGTTCAAAAGCATCTTAAGCAGAGTCTGACTGTTGACACTCAAGGGATCGCCCGCATGAGACAGGCCCATATGAATAACCACATTTTTATCCGCGTCTATCTGTAACGAGTTGATTATTTCCTGGACCTCGTCCGGGTCCCTGTCATCGATCAAAATGAGACCCAAGGAGGCATTGTTTTCTTTGAAGAGGCGAATGAATCGATGTGAAGGCGAATCTGGTATAGAAAGCCCGTCGATTTCTTCATTAATACACACGAGAACTCCCACATCCCCCTTTTGGGGTCCTCTAGTCTGGATGTTTCTTTCGGCGAATGAAAAATCGTAGAGATTTTTCTGGTCATTTCCCGCCTGAGAAAGGCTTTTTAATGCCGCCTCCTTAAAGTAAGAGTCTTCGATCTGATCGAGAAAATGAGGTTTATAAAACTGTTCCTCGAGTCCATGGAACTCCCGTCCCAAAAAATTTTGCCACGCCTCATGGAGATCCTCGCCTTCTGTCCATACCTGAAGCCAGCAGTTCCTTTGTCTATCATAAATCGTGTCTATGGGATAAAGATGGAATGTGGGGCTCCTTTCGGCACAATCGATGAAGACCGTGATCAGAGCATTTTTGGCAAAATAAGTGGCAAAATTCCCGTTTTGATAGACTTGGGATTCGAGTGCCGTCAATGGCTCGATCTCTTCCAGTGCGTCGATCGACAGGTCTCTTATGTGTTTAAAACTCAGCAACCGTTCTTTTATGACGGCGTTTTGTGTGAAACCCAACTTTGTCAAGTCTTCATCGGAGAGGAGCTCTTTCAATACACGGAGTATTCCGAATTCCAGGATGATTCCCAAAACGAATGTCTCTGCTGTGGTGGCCTGCATACGCGTGGAACCTGTGATCGATTGAGGGCCGGTCGTCAGGTTGATCTTGGTGATGGCTGGATTTTCGATCACAGCACGGCTTCTGTCGAACGGCATCAAGACGTCATCCGGATTATTGTAGATAAAATACAAATGTTTTTCAGCATCTCGGGATGTGTATTCTGTGAGTGTCCCATACTGCTCTAAAGCCGCCCGTATCGCTCCGATCACAGATGAGGTCTCTCCTCCCTCCGTGATACAGAACACCATGTCCCCTCTTTCCACACCTCTATCCAGCAGCTGGAGTTTCCCCACGAGCTCGAGGTCTTCGAATCCCTCTAGAGCGCTTATGAGCGCGCGGTCGCCACCGGTCATCTCACCGATGAGACGATCTTCAATATCCTCTGGGATGGAGGTTTTCAATTTGTCCCATAGGCCTTTCTTTTTTTTTAGCTTTCGCCAGAAGGGCCGCCAAATTGCACTTTCCATCTGTTTGGCCAGACGTCCTGTTGAACCACAACCGTATACATAGATCTTTTTCCCTGCTGTGATAGCCTGGCTTATGGCTCTTGCTGCCTGGTTGAGGACAGAGGTATCCTTGGACAATTCACCCAATTTTTGAGAGATATCTTTGTCCACAGAAAAGATCTGCGACAAACCGGCTTTAATGTTACGCTTCATGACAAAACTCAGGTCCCATGTGTGTGGATGCCGTTGTTCAGTGAGAAGCGTATGCAGCTGGAATTGCTTTTTATTTTGGACAAAGTCTACCGATTGAGGCGATGGATCTATCTTAAGCAGAGAGAGAATATCTGTTTGATCTCCTTCACTCACGAATGTCTCCTCGTTCGAGCCGCATTGTTATTTCAGATGTCCTTTGAAAAATTTGAGCGGATCTATACAGGCTATGTTGAGCTCGGCCATGCTCATGCTGGCCGACATGAAAATGTCCTGGCTTATAGCTTCTCCTGTATTCGCCGTAGATGCCGGTTATTCGATCCTTCAGCAAACTGACGCTTTTTCTATCGGTTTCACTGTACGGGGAAAAGAATTCGTCACAGACACGATCTGTCTCATCCAAGATGAGTCCAGAACGATTTTCTGAGAGCTCTTGTGTCGTTCCCTCTGAAACGTTTCCTGTAAAGAGGAGAGTACTTAGAAAAAAACCGAAGGCAAGGAAAATTGAAAACATCCCTCGGATAAAACGAGAAAAACTGATTCTGGCAGTTTGATATTTTGACAAATGTTTCGGCATTTCTGTGTGTAACCGTGCCTATTTTCTCTAATTTTTAAACGAATATTTATTGAAGATTCTTGTAGACCTTTCCGTCCTTCATGACAAATTTGACCTCACGTAATGTCAGGATGTTCTCAAGAGGATTTTCAGGCACAGCGATGATATCGGCCCTCATTTGGGGTTTGATATTGCCCCGGATCTTTGCCATATCCAGCATTTCAGCAGAGTTGGTTGTCAAGGCTCGAAGAATGTCTGAGGCAGGGACTTCGGCATCGAGCCATGTGTCGAGCAGTGTGAGGGCCGCGCTTCCTCGTGTGTGTCCGGGGATCTCTACGACGATATCAGATCCAAAAGCCATTTTGACTCCAATTTGATACGCCCTTTTTAGACGGTTCACGATCCCAGGATAGGACTTTGGGGATCCATACACATCCCATACTTCTTTCGAGAAATCAGTGCCGCAGAGCCAAACTCCCTTGTCTTTGGCCATCTGGAGGGCTTCATCACTCATGATAAAGCCGTGTTCGATGGAGGCCAGGCCGCCTTCGATGGCGTTGCGTACGCCTTTTTCGGTCACACAGTGAGCGGCCACTTTGACGCCAGCTTTGGCCGCCTCATCCACCATGAAACGAACGTCTTCTGCGGAATAAATATAACGCTGATCGTCGATGACGATTTTGATCCAATCTGCGCCCAAGTGCAGGTTCAGTCGGATGCCCTTCCGCATTTCATCCCTGGTGTCGGCCTCGATGTACTCGATCTTGGGATAATCCAGGTTTTCGGAGTTGACGTGGTGCTGACCCCCCATCGGAGCGATGATCTTCCCTGTAACGAGTGTGTTGGGGCCGGGAAATTTTCCAGCGTTGATCGCTCTTTTTAAAGCGACATCTGCAAAATTTCCCGCGTTGCCCACGTCCCGGATGGTCGTGAATCCCGATTCCAGGTAAGTGCGGGCGTTTTCAACACCCTGTAACGCTTTGTCTGCAGTCGTATTCAGCAAATAATCTGCAAGAAAAGCCAGGCCCAGAGTGCCTTTTGCTTTAATCATCAAGCAGAGATGGGTATGGCAGTCGAACATTCCGGGCAACACGGAATAATCGGACAGATCGATGATTTTGGCATCCTCTGGTATTGCGATATCTGGACCGACATTGCTGATCCGAGTTCCCTTAATGAGGATCAAAACATTCTCCTGGACCGATGCTTCTTTGGGGTCGATAAGCTTCCCGGCTTTGATGACGGTCACTTGCGCCAAAGAAAAAACTGGAATGACCAAAATAAGCAATAGGATTACGATTCTTTTTTTATTCATCCGCTCCTTCCTCCTGTTCTCCTCTTTGGTTGATGAATCCGGCTCGTTGTTAAGATAATACGATAATTCAGTGTGTTTCGTTTTGCTAGTCTTTTTTTCAATTGTGGATCCAGTGGAGTAAAAGATTTTGAATTTTTGTGTCTTTTGTTTATACTAAATATTCCCATTCGTTCGAGAGATCTAATCGTCTCTCGAAATATATTTCTTAAGGAGAAGAGAAATGAAAAATATCATACTTTTATCTCTCGCCTTAAGCCTGTTGTTTTTTGCCTGTTCTAAACAACCGGCCGAACAAACAGAAGGGGAAAATCCGTTTTTTACCGAGTTTGATACTCTCTATGGTGTTCCTCCATTTGACAAGATAAAGGAAGAACACTATGTCCCCGCCTTTAAGGAAGGTATCAAGCGGGAGAAAGGGGAGATCGATGCCATTGCCAATAACTCTGAAGCCCCGACTTTTGGTAACACGATAGAAGCTCTAGAGGGTACCGGTGACCTGTTGCGAGGGGTCAGTAATACTTTTGGTGTTCTCAATTCGTCGATGACCAACGACAAGATGCAGGCCATCGCCGAGGAGATGGCACCCCTGCGGTCCAAACACAGAGACGACATTCGGCTGAATGCCAAGTTATTCGAGAGGATCAAAGCCGTTACCAAACAGAAGGAAGACCTGGATTTGACAGTAGAGCAGAGCATGCTCCTTGATAAGTATTACAAGGATTTTGTGCGGGGTGGTGCAAACCTGGAAGAGGACAAAAAAGCCAGGTTCAGGGAGATCAATGAAGAGTTGTCTCTGCTCTCCATCAAGTTTGGTCAAAATGTCTTGAAAGAAACGAATCGTTTCGAGATGGTGATTGCAAACGAAGAGGATCTGGCTGGCCTGCCCGAAGCTGTCATAAGCGCTGCTGCAGAGACCGCTTCGGAACAAGGACATGAAGGCAAGTGGGTATTCACCATTCACAAACCCAGCATGATCCCCTTCCTCCAGTATTCCGAAAAACGAGAGCTCAGAGAAAAGATCTTTAAGGCCTACATCAACAAGGGCAATCACAACGATGAGCTGGACAACAAGGCCAACTTGGTAAAAATAGCAGCCCTGCGTGTGGAGAGAGCGAATCTCTTGGGCTATAAGACCCATGCCCATTATGTGCTGGAAAACAACATGGCTAAAGTGCCCGAGAATGTGTACGGATTGCTCGACCAGCTCTGGAAGCCCGCTCTGAGGATGGCTAAAAAAGAAGCTAAAGAGCTTCAGGCCATGATAGATAAAGAGGGGAAGGATTTTAAGCTGGAAACCTGGGATTGGTGGTACTACACGGAGAAGCTCAAAAAAGCCAAGTATGACCTGGATGAGGAGATGCTGAAACCTTACTTTGAGCTGAACAATGTGAGAGAGGGGGCCTTTTATGTGGCGAATAAACTTTATGGCCTTCAGTTTGTTGAGAGGGATGATATTCCCAAGTACCACGAAGATGTGAAAATTTTCGAGGTGAAAGAAGCGGACGGCTCCCATGTGGGGATTCTCTACACGGATTATTATCCGAGGGCGAGTAAAAGAGGGGGAGCCTGGATGAACAGTTTCCAGAAACAGTCTCGACTGGGCGGCGTGGACGTTTATCCCATCATCACGAACAATGGCAATTTCTCCAAGCCTACAGGGGATATACCCGCGCTGATCAGCTCGGAGAATGTGGGGACACTCTTCCATGAGTTCGGGCATGCACTCCACGGACTGTTGTCCGACTCGACATACAACAGGCTTTCTGGGACGTCAGTTCCAAGAGATTTTGTGGAGCTTCCCTCACAGATCATGGAAAACTGGGTGTTTGAGCCTGAAGTGCTCAAGGTCTATGCAAAACATTATAAGACCGGCGAGGTCATTCCCCAGGAACTGATCGACAAGCTGGAAAAGACCGGGACCTTCAATCAGGGATTCATCACCGTGGAATATCTTGCGGCCTCTTACCTGGATATGGACTGGCACACTCTGGAGAAATCCGAATTGCAGGATGTGGACAAATTCGAGGCTGAGTCCATGGCCCATATCGGCCTGATTCCAGAAATTGTTGTTCGCTACAAGAGCCCCTATTTCAACCATGTTTTTAGCGGCGGATACTCCTCCGGATATTACAGCTACATTTGGGCTGAGGTCCTCGATACCGATGCCTTCGAGGCCTTCAAAGAGACAAGCCTTTTTGATCAAGAGGTGGCAACCGCGTTTAGAGAGAATGTTCTGGCACGGGGTGGCACCGAGGATCCCATGACGCTCTATGTCCGTTTTAGAGGAGCAGAACCGAGTGTGGAACCTTTGCTGAAGAAACGAGGCCTCATGCAGTGAGAATAGCCTTGCTAATGATGCTCCTCAGAGTGTCGCCTGATTAATTGATGTAGAATCGTGACTCACATGAGTACGAAACAGTACGATGTTGCAATAATTGGAGGGGGAATTGTCGGCTGTGCCACCGCTATGGTACTCACACAAGACAAGGATATCTCTGTCGTTGTCTTGGAAGCCGAGTCAAAGCTGGCTGCCCATCAAACGGGAAACAACAGCGGAGTGATCCATTCGGGACTTTATTACAAACCGGGATCCCTGAAGGCAAAGAACTGTGTTCAGGGTAGAGAGGCGATGTATCAATTTTGTGTAGCCCATGGGATCCCTCATGAACGTTGCGGGAAAGTGGTGGTTGCGACTCATGACCAGGAGATCCCGATGTTGAACACACTAGAAGAACGCGGTCGAGCGAATGGTTTAGAAGGGCTACGCCGATTATCCGCAGGAGAGCTCAAAGAGTACGAACCCTCTGTGGTGGGAATCGATGGCCTGTTCGTTCCCGATACTGGCATCGTGGATTACAACCGGGTGACGGAAAAGTTTGCAGAGATCGCCCGGACGAATGGGTGCGAAATTCTACTGAACACACGAGTTCGTATTTGTAAGCGTGTTTCAGATGGGCTTGTTTTAAAAACAGCCCAGGGCGATTTTAAATGCAAAAATCTTGTCAACTGTACGGGCCTTCAATCTGACCGGGTGGCGAAAATGTGCGGTGTTAAGCCAGGATTAAGAATTGTCCCATTTAGAGGTGAGTATTACGAACTGGTTCCTGAACGCCAACACCTTGTGAAAAATTTGATCTATCCTGTTCCCGACCTGTCATTTCCCTTTTTAGGAGTTCATTTCACGCGGATGATCCAAGGGGGTGTCGAAGCCGGTCCGAATGCTGTTTTATCCTTTAAAAGAGAAGGCTATAAAAAAACCAGTTTTTCTGTTAAAGATTCTCTTGATACTTTCACCTATGGCGGGTTTGTTAAACTGATCAAACCGTATTGGAAAATGGGATTTGGTGAGATGTACCGTTCTTTCTCAAAAAAGGCCTTTGTGAAGGCACTGCAAAGGTTGATCCCAGAATTACGCTCCGATGATGTCCACCCAGGTGGCGCTGGTGTCAGGGCTCAAGCCTTGGAGCCCACTGGGGCTTTAGTGGACGACTTCCGTATCGTGGAGGCGGAAAAGATGATCCATGTGCTGAATGCCCCTTCCCCTGCCGCAACTGCTGCCATCAGCATCGGTGGCCAGATCGCCAATATGGCATCAAGAAACTTCAACCTTTAGCCCCTTCTCTTTTTGGCTCTGATGATGCATCCGTTCTCTCTGCGAACCGTGCGCTAAGTGTTACATATATGGGTTCCCTCGGGGATGATCTTGACAGCTACGCCTTGAAAGATAAAAACTATATCACTTCGTTATAAGCCCACTCGAGCCACTGTGTGACGATCTTGAGGTCTGAAACATCCACTGTGGCGCCACACCAGAATCGGAGTCCGGGGGGAGCGTCGCGGTAAGAGCCGCAGTCGTAGGCGACACCCTCATCGGCGAGGAGCTTGACAAGTTCTTTGAGCTTATCCTCGGGGAGGTCAACCGTAAAACACACACTTGTGTTGGAGCGGATCTCTTTACTCTCTGCGAGGAAATCGATCCAGTCGTGCTTCGCCACAAAATCTTCCCAGACTGCAAGATTGGCATTGCTGCGCTCGATCAATCCCGCCAGTCCACCGACAGACTCGGCCCACTTGAGTGCAGCCAGGTAGTCTTCATTAGCCAACATTGAAGGTGTGTTGATCGTGGATCCTTTGAAGATCCCTTCGATCAGTTTTCCGCCTTTGGTCATCCGGAAGATCTTGGGGAGCGGCCAGGGTGGGGCATAGCTCTCCAGCCGGTCCACAGCACGCGGAGACAGGATGATTATTCCGTGTGCGGCTTCTCCTCCCAGGACCTTCTGCCAGGAATAGGTGATGACGTCCAGTTTGTGGAAAGGGATCTCCATAGCGAAGATCGCGGAAGTCGCATCACACATCGTTAATCCATCCCGGTCTTCGGGAATCCAATCTCCATCGGGAAGCTTCACTCCACTGGTGGTGCCGTTCCAGACAAAAACGACATCATTATCAAAATTCACCTGGGAGAGTTCAGGAAGTTTTCCGTATTCAGCCTCAAAGACACGGGTGTTTTCCAGTTTGAGTTGTTTTTGGATATCCGTAGCCCAACCTTTGCTGAATGACTCCCACACCAGAACATCCACTCCGCGAGGGCCTAACAACGACCACATGGCCATTTCAAAAGCTCCAGTGTCTGAAGCTGGAACGATGCCCACAAGATAATCGGCGGGCAGACCCAGGATTTTTTTGGTCCGGTCGATCGATTCTGCCAGTTTACCCTTTCCGAGAGTGCTCCTGTGAGAGCGTCCTAAGGGTGCATCTTTGAGCTCGTCCAGAGAAAATCCTGGATGCTTGGCGCAAGGGCCTGAAGAAAAATTAGGACTATTAGGTTTGACTGTAGGTTTCATAGCAAATTCTCCATATTAAATATTATTTTATGATCAAAAATTACATGAGGATTGTTATTGGATCTCGAGACCCATGTTGTAAAACATGAATGCGAATTTGTCGGCTGTCACATCAAGGCGTTTTGTGGTGCTGCTCGAGCCGTGTCCGGATCGGGTCTCTATCCTGATGAGCACTGGATTCTTTTCCACGTGTTTCTCCTGCAGTGTGGCAGCGAACTTAAAGGAGTGGGCTGGCACGACTCTATCATCATGGTCGGCGGTGGTCACAAGGGTGGCCGGGTAAGAAACGCCGCTTTTGATGTTGTGTAAAGGAGAATAAGAATGGAGATTCCTGAAGTGTTCCTCTTCGTCACTGGTGCCATATTCCACCACCCAGCCCCAGCCGACCGTAAATTTGTGATAGCGCAGCATGTCCATAACTCCCACACCAGGGAAGGCTACTTTGTAGAGGTCCGGCCTCTGGGTCATACATGCGCCCACGAGCAATCCCCCGTTGGACCCGCCAGCAATGGCCAACCTTTCTTTGGATGTGTACTTTTCCTTGATCAAATATTCGGCCGCTGCGATAAAATCGTTGAACACATTCTGTTTGTTCAGAAGCATCCCTGCCCTGTGCCATTCTTCACCGTATTCTCCGCCACCGCGGATATTGGGCATTGCATAGATCCCTCCATTCTCCAGGAGAACTGTGAGCGTGGGATCAAAAGAGGGGAGCATGCTGATATTGAATCCCCCATAAGCATAGAGATAGGTCGGATTTTTCCCATCCTGTTTTAGTCCCTTTTTGTGGACGATAAACATCGGCACTCGAGTTCCATCCTTGCTGGCATAGAACACCTGCTTTGCCACATAGTCTTCCGGATTGATGGGGACCTCGGTTTTGTGGAAGACGTCCGATTGACCGCTTGCGATGTCGTACTTGTAGATCGTTGGGGGCGAGGTAAAAGCCGTGAAGGTGTAGAATAAGACCTTGTCTTCTCTCTTGCCACCAAACCCACGGGCTGTGCCCAGTGCCGGGAGCTGAATCTCTCTCACAAGATTTCCCGAGAGATCATACTGGTAGATGTGAGTGGATGCATCCTTCAAATAAGTACAGAAAAGTTGTTCTCCTGCTGTGCCAGCGCTGTAGAGAACTTCGGGCTGCTCTGGGATGATCGTCTGCCAGTTTTCCTTTCCCGGATTTTTGGGGTCCATAAGGATGATCTTGTAATTCGGTGCATCTGTGTTAGTGTTGACAAGCAGTTTGTCGCCGACATTGTCGATCACATAGCTGTCGAGCTCGAATCCTTGGAACAGGGGCTGGAAATCCATATCTTTTTTCGCGAGTTCTTTGTAATAGAGTTCATTGCCGTGTGTGCCTTCGGATATGTTTAAAAACAAGAATTTTTTGTCTTCGGTAAGACTCACATTTTTATACCTCAGAGGATGTTCCGTATCCTCATAGATTAGAGTGTCTTTGTCCTGAGGATCGCCCAGTTTATGGTAAAAGACTTTTTGAAACTTATTGGCCTCTGTAAATTCCCGGCCTTCTTCGGGTTTGTCATACCCGCTGTAGAAAAATCCGTCACCATACCAGGAAGCGCCGCCGAATTTCATCCATTTAAGGTGGTCGCTGAGTTCCTTTTTGGTTGCGATCTCCATGACGCGGAGCTCTCGCCAATCCGACCCGGATTCAGACTTGGACACAGTCACATACTTATTGTCTTTTGAAAAACCGGTCAAACCCACTCTCACAGTACCATCGGGAGAGAGCTCATTGGGATCGATGAAGACCTCAGGCTCTCCATCCAATCCCTTCTGGATGTAGATGACCGATTGATTCTGCAAACCGTCGTTTTTATTGAAGAAGTAATATTCACCCGCCCTCCGTGGGGATGACTGTTTGGGATAATCATACACCTCGGTCAATCTTTGACGTATCTTTTCTCTAAAAGGAATCTTTTCGAGATAGCTAAAAGTCACAACGTTCTGTTCCTCTACCCAGCTTTTAACCTCCTCTGAGGTGTCGTCTTCCATCCAGCGGTAGGGGGCTTCGACCTTTGTCCCGAAATAATCATCGACCAGGTCGATCTTTTTTGAAACCGGATAAATCAGTTGCCCATGGTCTTCTCCTCCTTGTTTCTGGCAAGCAGGTAGAAAAGCCAGCATTATTATGACAGTCAGTGCTAATATTTTGTTTCTCATGATTCCTCCTCCATGTTGTGTGAAGCTATGTTTTTATCACAA
>JAGLRY010000173.1 GCA_023135995.1 Candidatus Aminicenantota bacterium
AGTTCCTAGCTCAATAATCTGATATTCTGCGTTCTTTTCGTCCTTTTTAGTGAACTCTACTGTCATTTCGGATTCTAGGGAAAAATAATCTTCAGGAAGAAATATGGCGCCACCGTTTTCTACGATGAATGGATGTGTGTTTTCCGTTTGCCTTCGAATTTTCTCAGTTTCAGCCCTGGTTTTACTCGTGCAAAAGACTAGAGGAATACTCCTCTCTTTCAGGGCTTTCAGTGCAGGAAGTGCCGGTTTGAATGAATAAGTCAAATGGTCAAGTAGCGTCCCATCCAAGTCTGTGAATATCAATAACTGGCGATTGTTTTTGGGAGGATCTTTTATTTGATGAATTTTACGTGCTCCTTAAAGTTGTGTTTTGCGTTGGCAATGTACAGGATGGCTCTATTGAGGATTTTGGCCAGGTCTGACATCGTCTGCGGAGTGAGGGTGTTGGGTGTATCCTTTGTGGTGTAGGGGAATGTTGGGGCACCGGTGGCACGGAAGGTGATGCTGGGGATTTTTTTGCTTAGGAATATCGCGGCATCGAGTTCTGGCCTGCGGATATTGGCGAATGGGAGCGGTTCGAGTGGGCGATTGACCGTATTTTCATTGGCTTCTGCGATATATTCCCACAGATCTGGATAATTCTGTGCTGCAAGAGCCTGCAATCTGTCGCCACAGCCCACCATGTCCATGTTGAGAAAGGCCACGGTCTTCGATCTGGGGAAGACTGGGTTGTTCAAGTAAGCTTGAGAGCCTTTAAAGGCCTGTTCTTTGGAGCCGAGTCCTATAAAAAGAACCGAACGTTTGGGTTTGGCCACGTTTTGAGTGAGAGCTTCGGCTAGGCCCAGCATGACGGCGGCTCCAGAAGCATTGTTATTGGCGCCAGGCATAACTTCGTAACAGAAACCGACATGGTCGATATTCGCTCCCACAATGATCACCTCATCTTTGAGTATGGGGTCTGTGCCCTCGATCAAACCCAACACATTGTATCCTGTACCATTTTTATGGTGCTCCGTGAAATTGGAGATGGTAAAAGTCTTTCGGGAACGGAAAGACTGGGGCTGTAGGGATTCTTTTATTTTGGCTATGACCTCTGGATGTGTCTGTCCGGTGCCGGCAAAAACATTACTGACGACAGCCTCTCCAACCTGGGCAGTCATGAATCCATGGACGTAGTCGATATCTGGATTGACCTTGAGCTGGTTGATGAGCATACCTTTTGCGCCATGGGCCACTGCCATCTTGATCTTGTACTGGTAGTTGGAATAAGGCTTCCATTCTTTGTATAGCTCTGGATTCTCAGCAGGTGATACTGGAACTTCGGGCTCGATGAGGACGATCTTCCCTCTGACATTCACTCCTTTGTAATCGTCGTAATTCAATTCCTGTGCAGTTATCCCATAGCCGCCGTAAACGACCTCAGCTGAAAGTTTCCCATTCTCCGATTGGGAGCCCGGGTAATATTCTTTTTCATAGAGATATTTCTTTGTTCTCCAGCGGCCTTGTGATTTGTAGCTATGAGAGAGCTCCCCTCCTACAAAGACGATGGTGTACGGATTGGGATAAGACTGGAGGTAGGTGTTTTTCTCCCCGGCCGGTTGGAGTCCCCATTTTTCGAAGAGAGAGGCCACCCAGCGGGCGCAAGCCCTGTATTCGGGTGTTCCGGTGAGGCGTCCGGCGTAATCCTCTGACGACAGCTTATTGACATAGCCCATCAATCTTTCGCTGGAGAGTGCTTGATCTATTTGCTCTCGTTGGGATTGCTCGCCTGGAGTGATCGGGGGCGTCTTTGAAGTCGGTGCACAAAAAGGAAGAATTAATAGATATAGCAAAGTGACAATGGGTGTGATTCTTTGCATGGCAACTCCTGAATACAAATGGATTCTCTATTGTAGCCGCTGAACACGATTCAGTAAAGATACATCAGATTTGATTTGGATGGGACTTTGAGCTAATCTTTATCAGTTGAGGCCATGATGCAGGATCTGGAATGGAAAAAAGGAATTTGCGGCATCTGCCCAGCTGGATGTTGGGTCGAGGTGGGACTACAAAATGGTCGCTTGGTTGATATCAAAGCTGATAACACCCATCCCCTGGGGATGATCTGTCGCAGGGGAGAGCACTCCCCGGAAATCACCCATTCTGAACATCGTCTCAAATATCCCATGAAACGGACTGGCCCTAAAGGGACCTATAAATTTGAACGCATCAGTTGGGATGAGGCGTATACAACCATTGTTAAGAATCTAACAAAGATCAAAGGGGAATCAGGCCCAGAAGCAGTCGCCATTTACACAGGACGAGGAGCGTTTGAGTTGTCTCTCTGCGATATATTTCAGCCAAAGGGAGTGGCCGTATCATCGGCCTCAAACATCCTTTTTCCGTTTGGCTCTCCCAACACCATGGGTGTGGGCGCCCTCTGTTATGTTTCCTTTGCCATGATCGCCCCTCATGTGACGATGGGGCGAATGCTCATCAACATGTTCACTGACATGGAAAATTCAGAATTGCTTGTTGTGTGGGGAGCGAACCCAGCCACAGATTCACCACCACTAGATATGTACCGATTGGAAGCGGCAGCCAAAAGGGGTGCTGATGTTGTAGTTATCGACCCTCGCCGTACAGAAACAGCTGCACGTACGAATGCCCAGTGGATACCGATAAGGCCGGGAACGGATGGGGCCTTGGCTCTTAGTATGATCGAGGTGATGATAGATGAGGAGCTCTATGATGAGGCCTTTGCCGAGAATTGGTGCCATGGTTTTGAGGAGCTCAAGAGTTATGTGCAGCATTTCCAGCCCGAGTTGGTTGAATCGATCACAGAGGTTCCAGCCGACGCCATCCGAAATCTGAGCCGCCGCATCTGTGATGCTAACGGAGCCTGTCCGGTCATGTACACGGGCCTCGAATATTCGAACAGCGGAATCCAGGCGATCCGCGCTGTGTTTAGCCTGTTTGCTCTGGCCGGGCAGCTGGATGTCCCAGGCGGAATCGGTCTGGCCATGCCGGATTCACACTTTCCGATCAATCGTTCGTGCAACCAACCTAATCCTGATCTGGATCTAGCCGTTGCCCGAGATAAGTTCCCTGTTTACAGCAATTATCGGGGCGAATCTCACGCATCAGGGTTGGTTAATTCTGTGCTTAGGGGAGATCCCTACGCCATCCGCGGTTTTATCATCCACGGCGGATCTCTTCTCACATCATGGCCGCAGACCTCAATCTGGCGGAAAACGCTGTCCCAACTGGATTTTTTGATCTGTATCGACCGGCAGATGACTGCTGATGCAGCTTATGCGGATATCCTCCTTCCCGCAACCACTATGTTCGAGATCGAATCCTACATGGTGTATGGACCGATTTTCCGCCTCAGAGAGAAATTGATAGATCCCCAGGGGGAGGCCCGCAACGATTATCTGATCATGGCAGAGTTGGCGGATCGCCTCGGCTATGGCCATTTTTTTCCTCAAACAGAGGAGGAACTCCTCCGTTTTGCCCTTGATGGCTCTGGGTATACTGTGCAAGATATCCGCAGCGCTGGAGGTTGGGTCAAATTGCCCACACCCATGATGGAATACAAGAAGTGGGAGAAGGGCAAACTGCGGAAGGATGGCAAACCGGGCTTTGAGACTCCCACGGGCAAGTTTGAGATCTGGTCAACCGCACTCGATGAATACGGGTATGAGCCCCTTCCAAAATATACAGAAGTAACAGAGGGCCCGATCGCCAATCCAAAACTGGCAGAAAAGTATCCCTTGATCTTTAATTCTGGTGCCCGCCCCCAAACGGACTTCCGGTCCCAGCATCATGGTATCGATGGATTGGTGAAAGAAAATCCCGAACCCACTGTTGAAATAAATCCCGAGGATGCCCGATCCAGAGATATAGAGACAGGTGATCTTGTCGAGGTCCGAACTCTCAGGGGAGTTATCCCTTTCCGTGCTCGAGTGGCGGATGATATCGTGAAAGGAGCTGTAGAGTGCAATATGGGCGGCGGAACGCCAGTCGGCCCAAAAGCTTGGCAGGAATGGAATGTCAATGAATTGACGGACCTCGAAAACTATGACGAGATCTCAGGTTTTCCGGTTTACAAGGCACTGCTTTGTGATGTAAAAAAGATCGATAAAGGCACACCAGAGACAAAACGCACAGCAGGTGTAGTGGCAAGGATGACTGAAGAAAACTATAAAGATGGCACCGCGCCGGGCGAAAAAAGCATAACTCGCATTTATCTGGATAACAATGCCACCACACGCGTAGCGGATGCTGTCCGTGAGGCTATGCTCCCTTTTCTGGCTGCCCAACATGGAAATCCTGCAAGTATCCATCGCGCAGGCCATGAAGCTTACAAGGCCGTGGAGAACGCGCGCCGCCAAGTGGCCCATCTCATCAGCACACGGCCGCGGCGTATCATCTTCACAGGGAGCGGCTCCGAGTCCGACAATATGGCCATAAAGGGTGTGGCCTTTGCCTATCGTGAGAAAGGCAATCACATCATCACAACAACCATCGAGCATCCCGCAGTCCTTAAGACGTGTGCTTTCTTGGAGAAAACAGGGTACAGAGTGACTTATCTCGATGTCGATAAGTATGGCCTTGTTCATCCTAAAGACCTCAAATCAGCGATCACAAACGAGACGATCCTTTTCACCATAATGATGGCTAACAATGAGGTGGGTACTATTTTGCCGATCAGAGAACTTGCCTCTGTCGCCCATGAAAAAAATGTCTTGTTCCACACGGATGCTGTTCAGGCCATAGCCAAGATTAAAGTGGATGTCGAAGACTTAGGCGTTGACCTTCTGAGCCTGTCTGCGCATAAATTTTACGGACCTAAGGGAGTGGGTGCCCTGTTTGTGAGAAAGGGGGTGGAACTCGAACCTGTCGTCCATGGGGGTGGTCAGGAATCAGGCCTGAGAGCAGGAACTCACAATGTCCCTGCCATTGTCGGCTTAGGTGAAGCCGCCGAATTGGCGCAACACAATTTACCGAAATCAGAACAGAAGAAAAAACTTCGGGATAAACTGGAGCGTGGGATCTTCAAACTGATCCCTGATGCCAAACTCAACGGCCATCCGGAAAACCGTTTGCCCAACACGCTCAATGTGACACTGCCTGGCCTCAGAGGAGAATCCTTAGTCATTGCCATGGACCAGCATAGAATTGCTTTGTCTTCCGGTTCGGCATGTAAGTCTGGAACTCCAGAGCCCACCCATGTGCTCATCGCAATGGGGAAGAGTGAAGAGGACGCACACTGTTCAGTGCGCTTATCGCTGTCCCATTCTACAACAGAAAAGGAAATCGACGAAACACTACATGCGCTCTCTCAAGTTCTCGAGGAAATGGAAACGACCATCCGGTTTCTCCCTTGCAAATAAAAGAAGGCTGACGGAAGCCAGTCCATTGTATATAATAGATTCACAAGCTTTCTGAATAATTCAAAATGAGTGCTACATACCATATTCTGACTCACAAAGACTTGGATAAGGTGGGAAGTCTGGATCAGGCATTTGCCTCTGATGTCCTGGTGGGGCTTTCCCAGACGCCAAAAACACTCTCTTCCCGTTACTTCTACGATGAAAGAGGAAGCCGACTCTTCCAGAAGATCATGGACCTTCCCGAATACTATCTTACAGCCTGCGAGTTTGATATTCTTGAGTCACAAAAAACAGCATTCTCCACACTCATGGAAGGGGAGTCATTCAATCTTGTAGAGCTCGGCGCCGGTGACGGCAGGAAAACGAGCATTCTCCTCGAGCATTTTTTAAAAAAAAGTTTTGCCTTTCAGTATATTCCCATTGATATTTCGGAAGCGTCCATGCAGACTCTTACCGACCTTTTAAACAAAAAGTTCCCGGAACTAACATCAAAGGGCATAATAGCGGAGTATTTCGATGGACTCAAGTGGCTCAACCACATGAACTCACGAAGGAATATGGTTCTATTTCTTGGGTCGAATCTTGGTAATTTCGACAAAGCCCATTCACGTGCCTTTTTGCACAACCTCTGGAATGCCCTCAACAATGGGGATTTTGTGGTGATCGGCTTCGATTTAAAGAAAGATATCGACTTGATGCTAAAGGCTTATAATGACGCTGGAGGTGTCACTGCAGAATTTAACTTGAACTTACTGCGCAGGATCAACCGAGAATTGGGTGGGAATTTCGACCTTAATAAGTTCCGATTCCATTCCAGCTACGATGTGTTCACCGGAGCGATGGAGAGCTATCTGGTTAGCAAAGAAAAGCAGACTGTGTTCATCAAAGAGATCAGTCAGTCGTTCTCTTTTGAAGCCTGGGAACCTATTCATACCGAATATTCCTACAAGTATCTGGAATCGGATATCCAGGAGCTGGCTGCTGAGACGGGCTTTGTGATCGAGAAACAGCTCTACGATTCCAAGAAATATTTTGTCGATTCTATCTGGCGCGTACAGAAAATAGACTCCTTTTGACGGATGCCCCCCTCTTCTTAGACGTACAATTTTGCCCCTCAAATGAGTCATCTAAGACAATAAAATGGGGATTTTTTTGACTTATTTTCTTTAATTAGAATAGGTTGCCGTGGCCCGACCCCATTTGCCTTTATCTTTATTCATCCAAATATCAATTTGAATTATTCGGAACTTTCTTTGTAAAGGCCTGTCTAACCCAAAGAGACAAAAAATGTTATTTAGTGATGCCTCGATTTCCTCTTGTTTTTTGCCGTGCTTTAAAGGCAGAATAAGGGATAAGAAACGCAGCAGGTTTGATGAGGAATTCGCACGATACACACACTAGCATCGAACGTGAGAGTATTCAGCTTGTAAAAGCATTTTTGGAGGATGATAAAAATGCGTTTGATCAGCTCATTCTTCTGCGAAAAAAAATGGTTTTTAATCTGTGTCACAGATTCCTCGGCAATTATGAGGATGCCGATGATTGCGCTCAGGAAGTGTTTCTTAAGGTCTTTCGTTCGCTCAAGAAATTCAGGTTCGAATCTAATTTCACGACCTGGCTTTATCGAGTGACGGTGAATACATGCAAGAACAAACTGAACTCTTTGGATTATCGGCTCAGGTTTAAAAAAATGAGGATAAACAACAACAAACGCACAGAGGATGCTCCGCAGAGTGTCGATGTAGGGGATGAGACTTATTCTCCGGATTCATCACTCAAGCGCAAAGAGATCTCCCAACTCATCCAGGAAGCAGTCAACAAATTGCCTACTCCGCAGAAAATGGTGGTTGTCCTTCGGGATATGGATGGGCGGTCGTACGAAGAGATCGTTGAAATTACCGGATTTAAACTCGGAACCGTCAAATCCAAACTCTCAAGAGCCAGACAAGAACTCAGAGAGACATTGAGGGGGAGAGTCTAAGATGAACGACCGTCATATGAGAGATAAATTATCCGGATACATTGATGGGATGCTGAGTCAAGAGGAGACGTCTGCGATTAAAGAGCATCTGGAGAGCTGCCCGGCTTGTATGGAAGAATACGAAGAAATGGTTAAAATCATCGGGCACATGAATCAGATGGAAAGTCTGGAAACTCCCGAATTCTTTGTGGAAAAAGTTCACGAACGACTCGAAAAGCAATTTTTACTCCAAAGAATCATCAAAAGGATTTTTTTCCCCATAAAGATTAAGCTCCCTCTCGAGCTTGCGGGTGTGGCTGCAGCGGCCCTTCTGGTAATTTATATCGTAGGGATACGCGAAAAACAACACGTCTATGAGCTGGCATATGCTCAGAGATCTCAACTACCAACTGTGCTTCAGGAGCAGAAAATGGAAAGAGGAGCCGTGCTCGAAGAAGCAATCACTGTTAGCAAAAAAGCTCAACCTGCCCCAGAGCTGCAAGACGAGAAGATGGAGAAGAGAGATAAAAGAGCAGAGGCTGAGGAAGCTATCTCTCCTAGTAAAAAAGAACTGCCTGCTTCAGCGCCTCAAGAAAAAAGGATGGAAAGGCAAGAGCCCGATCTGGCACACCAGAAAGAGAAGATCGATAGAAAAACCCAGATTGAAGCAGAAGCACTAAGTATCACAAATGCACAGAGAAGTGAAGACCGGAGTCTAGAAATCGCAGATAAAGAAAAAGGAGAGGCCGAAAAAGACGCTCCAAGGATGGCGACACCCAGAGAGGAGAATCTGCAGGACATCATCATTGCGCTGGGCGGCAAAATCATAGAATCAGAATATAATAAGGATACTCAAGTTTTAGAGAGCCTAATTATAGAGATCCCTGTAGATAATTATCCTAAGCTTATTAAGACATTAGAAGAGCGGGGCGAGATTCAAAAACCTTATCCTGCCATCAAAGAACAAGACCAGGAGATTATCCAGATCCGGATAAGACTGCAACAATAAAATTCAAGTTTCCAATACTGCACTAAAGTGCAATTGACGTCCCTTTTTCCTATAGTTACATCTTTCTCACTCTTAGTTAAGCCCGATTTATGTATAGTTTACTGTTTGAATTGATTCAAGCGGGGGTTGTCATAGATGGATGACAAATAAGCGGATACTGGAGACACTTGTATTGACTTTTGAGCTGAGATAATAAGTTGATTTCAAGCGTCACATTGATGAGGCCATAAATGAGTCTAAATCGTAAAAATCGAATAAATAGAAACATATATTGCAACTAATAATCAGTTGCTTTTATCACTCAAAAATAGTATATTAATAATGACCCAGCAAGAAAAACTGTTAAAAAGATTCTTATCTAAACCTCGCAATTTCACTTTTGATGAGATGAGAAAATTATTGAGAGGATATGACTATAGGGAGATCAGATCCGGAAAGACCTCAGGATCGAGAGTTGCTTTTTTCCACGAAGATACGCACCATATTATTCGATTACATAAACCTCATCCAAAAAACATCCTTAAAAGATATCAACTTGATTTTATTGAAAATGAGTTGCGAAAAAAGGAGTTTCTGAAATGAAAAATTTTATTCAATACAATGGATTTATCGGATCCGTTCATTTTAGTGCGGAGGATGAATGTTTTTTTGGAAAAATCGAAGGCATTGATGATTTGGTGACATTTGAGGGTAGTGAAGTTAGTGAGCTCAAGAATGCGTTCCGAGAGGCAGTGGAAGATTATCTAAATCTTTGTCAAACGACAGGGAAACCTGTCCATAAATCCTATAAGGGAAGTTTTAATGTGAGAATTACGCCTGAATTGCACAAAAGGGCCGTCCAAAAATCATTGATACTTGGAACGTCATTAAATAATCTTGTTCAAAAAGCCATTGAAAAAGAAGTTGAGGATATCACATAGCGCACTGTTTCATCTGATTTTGAAAGATTCTGCATCTTAGCCTTGATTATTCCCGAGTTGAGGTCAATCCACCCCACCCTAACAATAGGGTAAAAAATGTCGATTATAAATGAAAATCACATAGGAAATGCACTGCCCAAATGAGTATTCCGAAAAAACAATGTAACATTATTATATTGCGTCTGTTATGATAAGTATCGACATTTTTTATGAATAATTCAGGTTAGATAAGGAGAGACTTAGATGGGAAAAAACTTATATATAGCCACAATGGAGCCGCAGAGCGGAAAATCTGTGGTGCTGCTCGGACTCATGGAGATGCTCTCCCGCCGGATCCAGAACATCGGCATTTTCCGGCCGATCGTCCGGGCGGGAGAGAAACACGATGACTACATCGATCTTGTTCGGAAGAGATACAAACTGAAGTTTGATTATGAAGACCTCTATGCGTGTACGCATCAGGAAGCCCGTGATCTGATCGGCAGCGGACAGTATAACACTCTGGTCAAACGGATGGTGGACAAGTACAAAAAGCTGGAAAAACGGTGTGACTTCGTGGTCTGTGTAGGAACGGATTTTACAGGGGTTGCTACTGCCTTCGAGTTCGATTTTAACGCGGATATCGCCAATCAGCTTGGTTGTCCCATTTTACTCGTCGTCAACGGCCATAAAAAGTCACCAGAGGATCTGGTGGCAGCGGTGAAGATGTCCCGTGAGGCCTTTCAAGAGCAGGGGTGTACAGTGATCGCCACAGTGGCCAATCGCATAGAGGAGTCTTACTTAGAAGCCATGGCCGAACAGTTCAGCGGAAAGTCGGCCGATCTAGGACCAGTGTACACGTTGAAAGAGGACCCTGCTCTAGCTTTTCCATCGGTGCGCGCTATTGCCCGGGCTTTGGATGCGCGTTTCATCATCGGCAAGGGGCGGACACTCAACAGAGAGGTGCGGTTGTACAAGGTGGCGGCCATGCAGTTGCGTCATGTGCTGGCGCACATGCAGGACGGGGTTCTGATCATCACTCCAGGAGATAGAGCTGATGTGATTCTGGGTTGCATGATGACCTTGTTTTCGGATAATGCACCTAACATAGCTGGTATCATTTTAACAGGAGGTTTGGAGCTGGATCCCCATGTTCAAAAACTGATAGAAGGCCTGAAGACACCGTGTTTTCCCATTATGACCGTCGAGACAGACACTTTCACCACAGCCATGAATGTGAGCGCTGTGCATCCCACGATCTCTGCGGAAAACGAACGCAAGATCGCCCTGACATTAGGACTTTTCGAGTCTCGCGTTAATCTGGCCGAACTGGAAAATCGGATCGAAGTGGTCCGATCAACCCGGGTGTCACCCATCATGTTTGAGTACGAGTTGATCGAACGCGCAAAATCCGACCGCAGACATATCGTGTTGCCCGAAGGGATTGAAGAACGCATTCTGCGTGCTGCTGAAATACTGCAGAGGCGAGATGCCGTGGAAATAACGCTTTTGGGTGATGAAAACGAGATTCAACAGAAGATCGCTACGTTAGGTTTGGACCTAAAAAATGTCCATATTGCAAATCCATTGAGTTCAAAGAGGCTTGATGAATTTGCAGAGACGTACTTCCAGTTGCGTCAGCATAAAGGGATTTCAAGAGAAATCGCTCATGACATGATGACCGATGTCAACTACTTTGGCAGCATGATGGTCCACAAAGGATTGGCTGATGGGATGGTCTCTGGTGCTGTTCACACCACTCAGCACACCGTCCGGCCAGCTTTTGAGTTTATTCGAACACAAGAAGGCTACTCGATCGTCTCCAGTGTGTTCCTCATGTGTCTGGCGGATCGTGTGTTGGTTTATGGGGATTGTGCGGTCAATCCCAATCCTGACCCTGCACAGCTCGCAGACATTGCTATTGCTTCTGCAGAAACCGCGTCTTTGTTCGGAATCGAACCCCGCATCGCTATGTTGTCCTATTCGACCGGAGAATCAGGCGAAGGCGAAGACGTTGAGAAAGTAAGGGAGGCCACACACCTTGCTAAGGAACGAAGACCAGATCTAAAGATCGAGGGGCCTCTGCAGTATGATGCTGCTATCGATTCCAGTGTTGCAGCCACCAAAATGCCCGATAGTGAGGTGGCTGGCCATGCAACAGTTTTTATCTTCCCAGATTTGAATACGGGGAATAACACCTATAAGGCAGTGCAGCGTTCCGCCAATGCTGTGGCCATCGGCCCAGTGCTCCAGGGACTCAACAAGCCCGTTAACGACCTCAGCCGAGGATGTACCGTCACAGATATCGTCAACACCGTGGCCATTACGGCCATACAGGCTCAAGCCAGGAAGAAAGAGTCATGATGGTCCTCGTTATAAATTCAGGGAGTTCCTCCATAAAGTACCAGCTGTTTAACATGAAGGATAGGACAGTGCTGGCCTCAGGATTACTGGAGCAAATTGGCGAGAAGGCCAGTCGGCTGAAACACAGGACGCGCCAGGAAAACGGTGAGATGGAGGCTTTGGTTCAGACAGATCCTGTCACCGATCATATCAAAGGATTCGACAAGATTTTGGGAGTCTTTGCCTCGACAGGCGCTTTGAAGGATTCCGATGAGCTCTTTGGCATCGGCCATCGTGTGGTTCATGGGGGAGAGACCTTTCACAAGCCCACATTGATCACATCTGCAGTGATCGAGACCATCAGAGAGCAAATTCCTCTTGCTCCCCTCCACAATCCCCCCAATCTCTTGGGGATCGAGGTGACCTTTGCGCGACGCCCAGATATACCTCAGGTTGCAGTGTTCGATACAGCCTTCCATCAGACGATCCCACCCCAGGCTTATTGGTATGCTTTACCTTATGAGCTGGCGGACTCTCTCCATATCCGCCGGTATGGATTTCATGGGACCTCTCATCAGTATGTCACAAAGGCCGCTGCGCAGTATCTTCAACGGCCGCTGGAGGAATTGAACCTGATCTCTTGCCATCTGGGCAATGGAGCCAGTGTCTGTGCTGTCCGGGATGGTAAAAGTGTTGACACATCCATGGGAATGACCCCTCTTGAAGGACTTATCATGGGGACCCGTTCGGGTGATATCGACCCGGCAGTGATCTTTTACTTAAGCCGTAAGACAGGAAAATCTCTGGACGAATTGGATGCGCTCCTCAACAAGGAAAGTGGAATGAAGGGCATCTGTGGTGTTAACGACATGAGGGAGATCGAGGATTTGGCCGCAGCTGGAAATGAACGGGCTCGTTTAGCTCTGGATATGTACTGTTATCGCCTTAAAAAGTATATCGGTATGTATGCCGCAGCCTTGGGACGAGTAGATGCCGTCATTTTCACAGCGGGTGTTGGGGAAAACTCTGATCTAGTGCGTGCCCGTGCATGTGCCGATTTGTCTTTGCTGAGCATCATCCTCGATGAGCAGAAGAACAAAGAACATGCTTCTGGCCTCTCTGAAATCCAGGCAAAGGACAGCCCAACAAAAGTCCTGGTCATTCCCACCAATGAAGAGCTTGAGATCGCAGAACAGACGGTTTTATGTATTCAAGGGAGCGAGAATAATTAATGGAAGAGAACCATATTAGTTATTTTAAAACTGTGGTCCAAAAATAAAAGCCTAATTTATGCTATAATATTTCAGAGAAGGTTTGCAAAACTTTTTAAAGAAGTCTTTAATTCCCACCCTTTAAAGAAGTTTTTAATTTCCACCTTTTGTTTATAAATACCTATGAAGAGCAAGACAATCATTCGATCAAAATCTGATATTTTAAAATTCTTCCATGATGCAGCTGTACCCAAAAAGGAACTATTGATAGGATTAGAAGTAGAACGGAGCGGCGTTTTTGATGAAGATTTGACTCCTGTGGAATATTCAGGGTCATGTGGGTATTTAGCGATTTTAAAAAAATTGGTAAATGAAGTTGGATGGAAGATAATTGATCAAGACGAAGACGGAAATATCTTAGCTCTTCGAAGAGGTGAAAGTGAAATACACATAGAAGATGACGGACGCCTTGAACTTGTAGGTAAACCCCGAAAAGGACTCTTTAGCCTGTGTCGTGAGTATCAAATGCACGCTCGTGAAATTGATGAAATATCAAAAGAATTTGGGGTTCGCTGGCTTTCTATGGGGTGGCAACCATTTGCGAAAAGTGAAGAAATTACTTATGCTTTTCCACACAAAAATGAAATACATCATAATCATTTTCAAAAATATTTTCCAGATTTTCAAAAAAATTTCTATGAAATATGGGAAAAGAAAAATAATGGTATTCATGTAAGCTTTGGATACACTTCAGAAAAAGATGCCATAGACAAATTTCAAACTCTTTTAAAAATTTCTCCCATTTTA
>JAGLRY010000174.1 GCA_023135995.1 Candidatus Aminicenantota bacterium
ACACTCACCGGGCGCAAAAATCCGCTGCCTCACACCAAAACCCATTGATAACACAACACAGATTGCTTAGAGTGTCAGCCTATTTTTGAAACTTACTGTCTGTTTCTCCGTATAATCTTTATAAAGTTCATGCGCAAAATGACTCTACTCACAATTGCTGTGTTTGTGTTTGCGGCTGCCCTGTTTTCGAATAATCCACTCCAGCCCTTAAGAACATACACCCCTCCCAAGATCGATGGGAGGCTGGACGACTCGATCTGGAAATCAGCACCCTCTGTTACCGGCTTCAAAACATTCCATCTTGATTTCGGGATAGACATGCCCGAACAGACCATCGTCTACATGGCCTACGATAGGGAAAATCTCTACTTCGGTTTTAAATGCTTCGACAGCCAACCCGATAAGATCAAGGCATCGATTGCTAGGCGCGGCACGATCCGGCCCGATGATTGGGTCTGCATCAATCTGGACTCCTTTAACGACCAGCAATCCCTCTACGCCTTCTACATCAATCCGTTGGGTATCCAAACAGACAGCCGGTACGCTAGCGGCCGTGAAGATTTCAGCCAGGACTTTGTTTTCTTCAGTGCGGGTCAGATCGATGAAGAGGGCTATGTCGTTGAGGTTCAGCTCCCCTTCAAGAGCATCCGCTTTGCCAACAAACAAACAGTAGAAATGGGTGTGATCTTCGAGCGCAGGATAAACCGGGAATCAAAAAACGGGACATACCCTGCCTTAAGCCCCAAAAAAGGGATGTTCTTCCTCACGCAGATGAAACCCATGGTTGTGCACGACATCAAGCACTACACACTGTTTGAGTTGCTCCCAGCTGTGACTCTGAACCAAAGGCAATATGCTGAAGAAGGAGACCTGAACATCACAGACCGATTCAGTGACTTGAGCCTGACGGCGAAATATGGCATCACTTCAAAGCTGATCCTGGATGCCACCTACAATCCTGACTTCAGCCAGGTCGAATCCGACGCAGGACAGGTGGATGTCAACTTGAGGTACGACCTCTATTTCCCAGAGAAGAGACCCTTTTTCCTCGAGGGAAAAGAAACCTTCCACTTCGCGGGCTCTTCTCCTCATGATCCTTTGAGCGAAGTTGTATACACGAGAAATATCGTCGACCCTCTTGCGGGGATCAAACTGTCGGGGAAGATCGGGACAAAAGACACGATCGCATCGCTGTTTTCGCTGGACGAATCCCCGAGTTATTTAGGAGATGTGGAAATCACCGGAAAGTATGCCATGTTCTCGATTCTCCGCTACAAGAGAGCCTTGAGCGAAGACAGTTATCTCGGAGCATTCTTCACGAGCCGCGATTTGAAGAACCATTCTAATCGGCTTGTAGGGCCCGATGGACAGATTCGGCTCTCTCCTTCAAGCATTTTAGGATTCCATCTGTTCTATTCGCAGACCAGAGACGATGCAGACACCGATAACTTTGACGGCCACGCGCTGGGCTTAGATTACCTGTATGCGACACGTAAACTGGATATCAGCCTCGGTATCAAGGAGATCTCTAAAAATTTCGATACAGAAACAGGATACCTCACACGGACAGGCCTTGCGTTGATAAGTGCATCCCTTACGCCGAAGTTTTACCCGAACTCTAAGGTCCTTCAAAGGATCGATCCTATGATCTACAGTTCCCAGCTCAAAGACCAATTCAGCAACATCTGGGAGACGTACAATGAGCTGTTTTTGAATTTCCTCTTCCTCCGGAGCACAAGGATCTCACTGACTGCGAACTATTCCACAGAAATCTTTCTGGATGAAAAGTTCAACACTAGTGGATGGAGTGTTGGCGGCTTCAGCCAGTTCACAAAACAGTTTAATCTGCGTTTGACTTACAGATACGGCAAATCGATCTACTATTCTGAAGATCCCTATCAGGGAAAGGGAACCCGGGCGAGCGGCCGATTCATCTTTCAGCCTTCAGAGAAAATCAACTTAAGCTTCAACTTAATGTATGCGGATTTTTTCCGTGATTCTGATTCTCTGAAGATCTATGATTACACGATACTCCGTACCCGGTTGACGTACCAGATGAATAAATATCTGACTTTCAGGGGTGTCGTGGAATATAACGATTACAACAAGACATTGTTGACAGACTTTCTGGTGTCTTTCCTGTACATCCCAGGAACAGTGATCCACCTGGGCTACGGATCGCTCTACGAAAAAATCCAGTGGATGGACGGGGAGTACCGTGAGAGCGATCGTTTCCTGGAGATGGAACGAGGCCTTTTTTTTAAGATGTCCTACCTCTGGCGGCTTTGACCGAACCGGCCAACACAGGTGACCGATGACTTCATATAGATTGATAACAACACCAATATCGGACCGTTCGGAGAACGGTCCCACCAATTGACTAAAAAGATGTTGGATGCTAATTTAAGCTGGATGTAAGTTTATTTTCTATCTCGGATTTTTATACGACTAAACTCTGCGAACGCAAAAATGTTAAAAACTAAAATTCTTGTCGTTGAGGATGAGAGCATTGTCGCCAGGGATATACGAAACATGTTGCTGGGACTCGGATACGAAGTCACGGCAGTCATCTCCGACGCGGAAGAGGCTGTTAAAAGCGCCAAAAAAGAACGGCCGCACCTGGTGTTGATGGACATCATGCTCCAAGACGAGATATCGGGAGTTGAGGCCGCAGACCGGATATACTCGGAATTCAACATTCCCGTGGTCTATCTCACGGCCTACGCCGACGAAACTACGCTCCAGCGGGCCAAAGAAACCGAACCTTTCGGGTATTTGCTCAAACCCTTCGAAGAAAGAGAGCTGAAATCCACCATAGAGATCGCCATCTACAAATTCGGCATGGAGATGAAGTTGAGGGAAAGAGAGCGATGGCTCACCACCATGCTGAAAAGCATCGAGGATGGTGTCATTGCGACGGATACAAAGGGAAACATCACGTTCATGAATCCCCTTGCAGAGACCTTAACAGGATGGCAGCAGGCAAAAGCGTTGAACGAACCATTGAGCAAAGTCTACAAGATCTTGGACGATAAAAAAGAGAAAGAGCAATCCATCTCCATCCGAGACATCCTCAAGGAGGATGAGTATCGTCTCCCAAGCGATATTGTCCTTGTGTCTAAAGCGGGAAAGGCCATTCCTGTGGACCATAGAGCCGCTCCGATAACTGACGAAACGGGGAGCACGTCGGGGGTCGTCCTTGTCTTCAGAGACATCACACGGCAGAAAAAAACCGAAGAAGAACTCATTCAGAGTTACGATCGGCTCAAACAGGCGATGGACGGTACGGTTCAGGCCATGGCATTCACGATCGAGACCAGAGATCCATACACGGCGGGCCACCAGCGTCGGGTGACACAGCTGGCATGTGCTTTGGCGGAGAAGATGGGGCTTCCTGAAAATATCGTAGAAGGCGTGCGCATGGCCGGGGACCTTCACGATATCGGCAAGATCTATGTCCCGGCCGAGATCCTCAGCAAACCGGGCAAGCTCTCAGAAGCCGAGTATAACATCATCAAAACACACTCCCAGGTGGGCTATGACATACTGAAGACCATCGAATTTCCCTGGCCCATTGCAGACATTGTCCTCCAGCATCACGAACGCATAAACGGAAGCGGATACCCGGCCGGACTCCGCGGCAAAGACATCTTGCTGGAGGCGAAAATCCTCGCTGTGGCAGACGTCATCGAAGCCATGGCCACCCACAGGCCATATCGTCCTGCCCTGAGCATCGAAGATGCACTGGAAGAGATCTCGGAAAACAAGGGCAAACTCTATGACCCAAAGGTTGTGGATGCCTGTCTTAAGATCTTCGAAGAAGGGTTCTCGTTCGAAGAAAAGTGAAAAAACTTTATCTCTATTTCTTGCTCATCGCTTCTATAATGGCGTCTATTGGGGGTATTGCCCTCTTCATCATTCTGTTCGTTCCTGATTTTGACATTTACTGGATTATTGTCTCGCCGATAATCATTGCTCTCTACCAAGCCCCGGCTGCATACCTTTTTTATTTATACAAAAAAACAAAACACAAAATACAGACCGAGGAATCCGAAGCCTCAGAAAGAGATCAGACATAATGCAGTTGAACTGGCTCGACATCGGGATATTTCTCGTTTTTGTGTCTTTTGTCGTGGGAATCAGTCTGTACAAAAGTCGCCAAAAAAAGGAAACGACGGAGGATTATTTCCTGGCCGGCCGGTCCCTCTTCTGGTATTTGATCGGTTTTTCCCTCATCGCATCCAACATCTCGACAGAACAGTTTGTCGGGATGTCTGGGCAAGGTGCCGGTCATGTGGGGATGGCGGTCGCCAGCTACGAGTGGATGGCAGCCATAACGCTCGTGTTCATTGCTCTCTTCTTCTTGCCAAAATTCCTCAGGAGCGGCATCTTCACGATCCCTGAATATCTGGAACATCGCTACAGCCCATTACCCCGGGCCATCATGGCCTTTTACACAATGGTGATCTATGTCGCTGTGACGATCGCAGCAGTCCTCTATTCGGGAGGACTGACACTGCACACCATATTCGGGATGGACCTGGCACAAGCCGTCTGGCTGATCGGGATCACCGCTGCTCTCTACACCATATACGGGGGGTTGCGCGCCGTTGTCTGGGCTGACCTCATCCAGGGATCGGCCTTGATCATCGGAGGGGCCCTGACGTTGGTCCTCGGTTTTATAGCGGTCGGCGGAGTGGGGGAATTCTTCCAGACCAATGCGGATAGGCTTCACATGATCCTGCCCTCAAATCATTCAGAAATACCCTGGACAGCCCTTATCATAGGTCTTTGGATCCCGAACTTCTATTATTGGGGATTGAACCAATACATCATGCAGCGAACTCTGGGTGCGAGGAGCTTAAGGCAGGGACAATTGGGCGTGATCTTTGCTGCGGGCCTAAAGCTCCTCATCCCCTTCATCGTTGTCTTCCCTGGGATAATGGCCCTTCAGCTCTACGGTGGAGAGATGGCCACCAGCGACCAGGCTTATCCCTTGCTCATCAAAAACCTCATCCCGGCCGGACTCAAAGGATTCATGTTCGCGGCCATCTTCGGAGCAATCATGAGCTCACTGGACTCGATGCTCAACTCTGCATCCACCATCTTCACCATGGATCTCTACAAGCGCCACATCAAAAAGGATGCATCATCGAAATCACTGATATTGACAGGAAGGATCATGACGGGGGTCTTTGTCTTTATCGGCTGCCTGATCGCCCCCCAATTGGGCAATCCCAAATTCATGGGGATCTTTCATTACATCCAGGATTTTCAAGGCTACATCTCGCCAGGGATCCTGGCCGCTTTTATCTTTGGTCTATTCATTAAGCGGGCGCCATCATCTGCGGCGATCGCGGCATTGATCCTGAATGTCCCGGTTTATGGGATTCTCCACCTCAAAACCTTCGACAATATCGTGTTCCTGAATAAGATTGCCATCACCTTCGGAATCCTGATCGCTGTGATGGCAGTCATCACGCTGTTGAAACCGCGTAAAGAACCAAAAATCCTTCCTGCTAAAGGGGGAATCGATCTGAAGCCTTCATCAGCGGCCAAATGGTTGGGGCTGGCAGTGGTCCTGGCCACCATT